>CANRNK010000040.1 GCA_947631985.1 uncultured Lachnospiraceae bacterium
CAACAGGCATATTTTCAGGCAAATGAAGTCGTACACTTGCAACCAGGCAGGCACAGGAAATTCTTGATAGTGCTACTTTTGAAGCAAATAACGTGAAGGCATCTGCCATAAAATATACGGATGATATCTTAAGCAATCTGGAAGGTTTTGTTACTTCTTCCATTGATACAACAATGTCACATTACACTAATTTAATTAATTCTTTAAATAACTGCAGTGATATTATTAAAGCAAACAGAGCAGAACTTTATCCGTTGGATGAAGAAGATGCTTCTGGATTAAACCAGAACGAAAAAAGTAGTGTAACACTTGATTTAATGTAATTTTACGAACGAGATTAGATTGAATTGCCGGTATCAAATGATACCGGCTTTTACTTTGTATCATAAATATGATATGATTAATGTAACATTTTTTGTTTTTTTGTAGGATACAGTTTTAAAAAAATAGATTCCTGGCATGAAGTAGCATGCAAGAATGAGGCGTATGAGATTAGATAAATTATTAGCAGATGCGGGTATTGGAAGCAGAACAGAGGTGAAACTCCTCATTAGAAAAGGAAGAATCAGCGTAAATGGTATCGTTGTGAACAAATCTGATCACAAAGTTGATTTTGAAACAGATACAATTCTTTTTGACCAGGAACAGGTTTCTTATCATAAAAATGTTTATTATATGCTCAATAAACCATCCGGCATTGTTTCCGCAACAACTGACAATCACGATACAACTGTAATTGATTTGTTTGAAAAAGAAAACCGTCAGGGGTTGTTTCCTGTAGGAAGACTTGATAAAGATACAACTGGTCTAATGGTCATAACCGATGACGGTGCGTTTGCACATAAAGTATTGTCACCAAGAAAACATATTCCGAAAACATATGTTGCCCTACTTGATGAAGCACTCCTGGCATCTTCAGTGGATGCTTTGGAAAACGGTCTGGATATCGGAGATGCGAAGCTTACACTTCCTGCAACTGTCAGAATTGAAGAATCAAACAGGGAGATTGTCCATCTTACGATTATGGAAGGCCGCTTTCATCAGGTGAAACGAATGTTTCAAGTAGTAGGACGAAGCGTTCTTTCTTTGAAAAGAATTCAAATTGGCAACCTTTTGCTTGATCAAAGCCTTTCAGAGGGTAGCTATAAAGCATTAACAAAAGAAGAAGCTTTTCAATGTCTGGAGACATCTGAAATGAATTGAAAGGAATGATGATCACAATGTTAAAAGAGAAAGAAGCCGTTATTTTCGATTTAGATGGAACTCTTGTAGACTCTATGTGGATGTGGAATTCAATTGATCAGGAATACCTGGACCGGTTTGAAATTCAGCTTCCAAGAGATTTACAAGCCCAGATAGAAGGAATGAGTTTTACAGAAACAGCAGGGTATTTTAAAAAAAGATTCCAATTAAAAGACAGCATTGAGCAAATTAAGGCGGACTGGAATCAACTTGCCTGGGATAAATATAAGACAGAAGTGCCTTTGAAAACAGGTGTTTTTGAGTTTTTAACCCATTGCAAACAACTGGGATTAAAAATGGGAATTGCAACGAGTAATTCAATTGAGTTAGTCAACAGTATTATCAAAGTTCACGAGCTTGACCAATTTATTCAGATTGTCAGAACCTCTTGTGATGTCAGTAAAGGAAAACCCTCGCCTGATATCTATTTATTAGTTGCCAGTCAGCTTCAAGTACAGCCTGAGCGATGTCTCGTATTTGAAGATATTATTCCAGGAATTCAGGCAGGAAAAGCAGCCGGAATGTCGGTTTGCGCTGTGGAAGATCCATACTCTGCAAATCAACGGGAAGAAAAAAAGAAACTGGCCGATTATTATATAGAAGATTATTTTGAACTATTAGAAAAAATTGTTTCCTAGCACCAGAGTTCCCATGATTCCAAAATGTAGGAGATGTCAAATTAGAAAAGAGGACTTATGTCATCACAGTTTTTACCAGTTTCAAAGCAAGATATGATAGATCGTGGAATAGAACAATTAGATTTTGTATATATATCGGGAGATGCTTATGTAGATCACCCTTCTTTTGGGCATGCGATTATCAGCAGAATGTTACAGGCACATGGCTACAGTGTTGGAATCATTGCACAGCCTGATTGGAAAGATAAAACGAGTATTTCCGTACTCGGAGAACCCCGACTTGGTTTTTTAATCAGTGCCGGCAATATGGACTCCATGGTGAATCATTATTACGTGTCAAAAAAAGGAAGAGTAAACGATGCCTACACTCCAGGTGGTGAAGCTGGAAAACGTCCCGATCATGCTACCGCAGTATATGGAAATCTGATTCGTCAGACTTATCGAACCAAACCAATTATTATTGGTGGAATAGAAGCCAGTCTTAGAAGAATGGCGCATTATGATTACTGGAGTGATCAGTTTAAACGTTCACTTCTGTTAGACAGCCAGGCTGACCTGCTTTCCTATGGGATGGGAGAACAGTCCATTGTTGAAATTGCTGATGCACTAAAGAGTGGCATACAGGTGAAAGATATCACTTTTATTAAAGGCACTGTCTACAAAACAAAATCAATTGAAGGTGTCTATGATTCTACAATGCTTCCTTCTTACGAAGCTATGAAACAGGACAAATATTTATATGCAAAAAGTTTTATGACACAGTATAAAAACACAGACCCTTTTAATGGGAAAACCTTAATTGAAGAATATCCAAATGGACAATATGTGATACAAAACCCTCCTCAGCCTCCACTTACGATGGAAGAGATGGATGAGGTGTATGCACTTCCCTATATGAGAACCTATCATCCCTCTTATGAAGAAATGGGTGGTGTTCCAGCAATCACTGAAATAAAATTTTCTCTCATCAGTAACAGAGGCTGTTTTGGTGGTTGTAATTTCTGTGCACTGACTTTTCATCAGGGCAGAATTTTGCAAACGCGAAGTCATGAATCCATTATCAGTGAGGCTAAAATAGTAACACAGGATTTGGACTTCAAAGGATATATTCATGACGTTGGTGGACCAACAGCTAATTTCAGGCATACCTCCTGTGAGCAGCAAATGGTTAATGGTGTTTGTAAAAACAAGCAATGTCTTTTCCCAACCCCATGTAAGAATCTAACTGTCGATCATCAGGATTACCTGGAATTGTTACGTAATCTACGAGCACTTCCTGGTGTAAAAAAGGTGTTTGTGAGATCTGGAATTCGCTATGATTACCTGCTGGAAGATAATAATGATCAATTCTTTCAGGAGTTAATTGAACATCATGTAAGCGGCCAGTTGAAAGTTGCACCAGAACATATTGCTGATGCAGTTCTTTCCAAAATGGGCAAACCAGAGAAAGCTGTTTACGAAAAGTTTACTGAAAAATACCATCAATTGAATGAAAAGGCTGGTAAAAAACAGTTTCTGGTGCCTTACCTGATGTCATCACATCCAGGTTCAACCCTGAAAGAAGCGATTGAACTGGCGGTTTATTTACGTGATCTTGGATATATGCCTGAACAGGTGCAGGATTTCTATCCAACTCCTTCCACAATCTCGACCGTCATGTATTATACGGAGCTCGACCCAAGGAATATGAAACCGGTCTATGTCCCTAAAAATCCACATGAAAAAGCAATGCAAAGAGCACTGATTCAATACCGGAACCCTAATAATTATGAACTTGTTCTTGAAGCATTAAGAAAAGCCGGAAGAGAAGATCTGATTGGCTTTGACAAGAGCTGTCTGGTACGTCCCAGAAGACTTGCAAGCCAAAAGTCTTACAAGCCTTTAGAAACAAAGAGCAAAAAAAGTTCTGACGAAAAACGTACCTTTACAAAAAAAACAAATTATTCCAAAACGAATGCTCCTAAATCAGCCTCTGCAAATACAAAAACACAAAGTAGTCATGATAATAAAAAGAAAAAGATTCGAAATGTTCACAAGAAAAAATAAAACAAGTGAGATTGGACCCTATCTATGAATATTATTGTAATTACAGGCGCTTCCTCAGGCCTTGGAAGAGAATTTGCATTACAGTTAAATAAAATGCATTATGTAGCAGATGAAGTCTGGTTGATCGCCCGTCGTAGCGATCGCCTAGAGGCACTTTCCAAAGAGCTTTCCTATCCATGTGAACGATTAACAATTGACCTGTCCAAAGAAGAAGATTTAAATCAATATAAGAAATTGTTAGAAAAAAAGAATCCCGTGATTCAAATATTAATTAATTGCGCTGGTTTTGGATATGTGGGTGGTTTTCAAACTATTTCCTATGAACAACAATCTTCCATGATTGACTTAAACTGCAGGGCACTGTCGCAGATGACCTATTTGTCCCTTCCTTACATGAAAGAAAATAGTAGGATTCTACAGCTTGCATCAAGTGCTGCTTTTATGCCGCAACCGGGGTTTGCTGTCTATGCAGCATCAAAAGCTTACGTACTTAGCTTTTCAAGAGCAATTACAGAAGAACTTAGAAAACAAAAAATTTATGTTACTACTGTTTGTCCCGGACCAATCCGCACAGAATTTTTCGAATTAGCAGAACAATATGGTTCTAGTTTTACCTTGAAAAAGTACACAATGGTAGAAGCACCACAAGTCGTTAAAGCTGCTTTACAGGCGTCAAAAAGAAAAAAAGAACTTTCTGTCTATGGCATTCCAATGAAGTGTTTTTTTGTAATTTCTAAAATTTTGCCACACAAACTGCTTTTGGTTCTATTACGTTTCATGAAATAAATAGTGTTTTCTGGCAAGGCACACACAGAAAAGAGCGAGGTCATTCTATGAAAAAACAAAAAGGTGAATATGGCTACATCCCCTACAGGCGAAAACGAGTTATGATAAGAACTTTCCTTTATTTTCTTATTTCACTTTCGTTATATTTTATTGGATATTCTGTAACGAAAACTAACGCCAATATTTTAACAATCGTAGCAATTCTTGGTATCTTACCAGCCAGCAAAAGTATGGTTGAGGCTATCATGTTTTGTAAAATCAAAGAAATCAAGCAAGTGCATCAGGAAGAAATATCCCGGAAATTAGCTAATAAGACCAAGGCGTATGATTTATTTTTAACTGCATATAGTAAAAATTTCCCAATATCCTGTGTTGTCGTGAGTGAAAAAAAAGTAGTTGCCTATACCGAAAACCAGACTTGCGATCTGCCTGCAGCCGAGAAACACATCCAGGATATTTTAAGTAGTAACAGTATCTCCTGTGAAGTGATGGTCTTCCATAATCTCGAACAATTCTTAAATGAGACCAGCAAGCTAGCACCGCAAGCGAGTGATGACACTTCTCAAAAAGAAGTTGAACTCTTAAACATAATAAAAGCGATCAGCCTTTAATACTGGAGATTCTATGATTAATGAAATTATTTCACAAAACGAAGCAGGGCAACGATTTGATAAATATTTAAAAAAATATTTAAAGGAAGCTCCCTCCAGTTTTTTATATAAAATGCTCAGGAAAAAGAATATTACACTGAATGAAAAAAAAGCGGATGGACATGAATTATTATCCTTAGGGGATTGTATTTCGTTCTATCTTTCCGAAGAAACGATTCAGAAATTCAGAGGAAATCTTTCCAGTGAACTAGAAAACAGTCTGGACGAATACCGAAAAGCATATCTTGTTTTAAAGAACCGATTCCATGTTTTATATGAAGATGATCAGATTATCCTCGCTGACAAACAGCAGGGGGTTTTGTCCCAGAAAGCAACCCCGGATGACCTATCCATCAATGAAGCGTTAATTGGATATCTGCTTCATCAGGAACAAGTTTCGGAAATGTCACTTCGCACATTTAAGCCTTCTGTCTGTAACAGGCTAGACCGCAATACAAGTGGAATAATTCTTTTTGGAAAAACATTGGAAGCTTTACAACAAATCAGCCTACAATTAAAAGAACGAAATCTTCATAAATTCTATTATTGTATTGTAAAAGGAACCATTACAGATGCCGATTCCTTAGAGGGCAAGTTATATAAGGATGAAAAAACAAACACCGTAACAGTTTCAAAACATACTGAGAAAAGGACAGATACCGATGAAACTTCTGCCCAGGGCGCAAACATTATCACAAAGTACAAGCCCTTAAAAACAGTTCATGGATTGACGTTGCTCGAAGTGGAACTCATCACTGGAAAAACGCATCAGATTCGCGCACATCTTGCGTCTATCGGACATCCTATTCTTGGTGATTCCAAATATGGTGATTTAAAACTTAATGAACGTTATAAAAAAAAGTGTCATTTAAAGGGTCAATTATTACATGCCATCAGAATTGAATTCTTGGGAATGGAAGGTGGATTATATCATCTGTCGAACCAAACATTCACATCTCCTTTGCCTCAAATTTTCCAAACAATCATGGAGGAATAAGGGTGAAATAATTTGACAATTATATCACATAAGTTTTGATTATACGCGTGCTGAAGCACGCAGATGGGAGTAAAAATGCCAACTTGGAATTCACGTGGGCTTCGTGGCTCCTCTTTAGAAGAGATGATTAATCATTCCATTGAACTCTACCGAAAAAGTGGGCTTGCCCTGGTTCAAAAAGTACCAACTCCAATTACTCCGGTTAAAATTGACAAAGCCACAAGACATATTACACTTGCCTACTTTGAACAAAAAAGCACAGTGGACTATATTGGTGTTGTTCAGGGAATCCCCATTTGTTTTGATGCAAAAGAATGCGCCAAAGATTCTTTTTCTTTACAAAATATTCATTCCCATCAAATTGAATTTATGCAGGAATTTGAAAAACAAAATGGAGTCGCTTTTTTTATTCTATTGTTTTCTTCCTGCAATCAGCTTTACTATTTATCCGTCGAAGAACTGACTTTTTTTCTAACACGAGCTCAATCTGGTGGAAGAAAAAGTTTTCGAAAAGAAGAACTCAAACATGACTTCTTTTTTTCCGAGAGAAAAGGATTGATGGTTCCATTTTTAGAAATGATTAATAAAGACCTTTCTGATAGAGAAGAAGCTTCAAAAATAAAATGATTTGACAGAAACAATCCTTTCTTGTATACTTACTTTATTTCACAAGGTAGCACGATATCACGTTACCTTAATAAAGCATAGATAGATGAGGTTCTTATGAGTAAAAAAAGATTGCATACACCGGAAGGTGTACGAGATATTTATGGTTTGGAATATTTACAGAAATTATCTGTTCAAGAAAAATTACACAAAAAAATTACTGAGTATGGATACCAGGATATTCAAACTCCAACCCTGGAGTTCTTTGATGTTTTTTCAAAGCAGGTGGGAACGGTATCTTCAAAAGAACTCTATAAATTATTTGACAAAGAAGGAAATACTCTGGTTCTCAGACCGGATTTCACTCCCTCTATTGCAAGGTGTGCTGCAAAATATTTTATGGAGGAATCTATTCCCATCCGACTTAGTTACCTAGGCAACACCTACCTTAATACTTCAGAGTTACAGGGGAAATTAAAAGAAGTGACAGAAATAGGTGCTGAATTAATCGGAGATGACACTGCACAGGCAGATGCGGAGATGATTGCACTTGCAATTGAATCCTTGCTCAGTGCCGGGCTGGTTAATTTCCAGGTTAGCCTTGGAGAGATTGATTTCTTTAAAGGGCTTTGTGAAGAAGCTGGCCTTTCTTGTGAAACGGAACTTGCTTTGAAGGATTTTATTTCCAACAAGAATCACTTCGGTGCGCAGGAGCTCCTTGAGGAAGAGAAGATTAAGGAAGAATATATTTTAGCAATTTTAAAAGTAACAGATATGTTTGGTAGTGTTGAGGCGCTGAGTGAAGCCAAATCTTACGTAAAAAATGATCGTTCCTTACATGCGATTGAGCGGTTGTTAACTGTGTATGAAATTTTGTCTTTCTATGGGGTCGAACAGTACGTTTCTTTTGATCTTGGCATGCTAAGTAAATATAATTATTATACCGGTGTGATTTTCAAAGTCTATACCTATGGAATTGGGGATGCCATTGTAAAGGGTGGGCGTTATGATTCACTTTTAACACAATTTGGAAAAGAAGCCCCTTCCATAGGCTTTATGATTATTGTAGATGATCTTCTCTCTGCTTTATCAAGACAGGGAATCCTTCCAAAACCACAGATGGCGAATGCGCTTCTTCTATATGAGCAGGCAAATCTGGCGCAGGCAGTTTCTCTTGCACATGATTATCGCAAATCGGGAAAGCAGATGACCATAATTCAAAAATCAAACGGCAAAAATATTCAGGATTATCTGATTTTTGCAAAAAAACAAAATATTTCATTTGTTTCGGAATATATTTCTTCTGATAAAATTGAAATCTATCATATAGAACTTGACCAGTCCTACCAGATCACACAGAATCAATTACTAGAGGGAATCGTGTGAGAGAGTAATCTTTCATGCGCAATCTATGCCTGCGACAAAAAGTTGCCGGTTAAAAAGAAAGGCATGTTTATTAATATGACAATGATGGATGATAAGCAGTATCTTACGTTTGCACTTGGTAAAGGTAGATTAGCGAAAGATACGATGGCTCTATTCGAAAAAATAGGAATTACCTGTGAAGAAATGAAAGACAAGGATTCCAGAAAACTAATTTTTGTAAATGAAGAATTAAAGTTAAAATTTTTCCTTTCAAAAGGACCGGACGTTCCAACCTATGTTGAATATGGTGCGGCGGACATTGGGGTTGTCGGAAAAGATACCATTTTAGAGGAAGATAGAAGAGTTTATGAAGTATTAGACCTTGGCTACGGAAAGTGCAGAATGTGTGTATGTGGTCCCGCAAAATCTAAAGAATTACTCGAACATCATGAAATGATTCGTGTTGCCACCAAGTATCCACATATTGCAAAAGATTATTTTTATAATAAAAAACACCAGACAGTTGATATCATTAAACTCAATGGCTCTGTAGAACTTGGACCATTGGTAGGTCTTGCAGATGTGATTGTAGATATTGTAGAGACTGGTTCCACCCTTCGGGAAAACGGTCTTGAAGTGCTAGAAGAGATTTGCCCCCTTTCTGCCCGAATGATTGTTAACCAGGTAAGTATGAAAATGGAGTCGGATCGAATCAAGAAAATCATTCATGATTTGAAGCAGTATTTATAAGTACCCTAACTTGCATGTGTGGAGTGTTAAGGTTGAATAAAAAACATTCAACCCCTTAAATGGTATGCTACTAAAGTCGCAGATGGGAGCTAAAATGAAAATAATTCAACTAAACAAAGAAAGTAAACAAAGTATCCTGGAGGACTTACTGAAGAGAAGTCCGAACCATTACAGTGAATATGAAAAGATAGTAGCCGATATTATAGAACAGGTCCGGGAACGAAAAGATGAGGCTGTGTTTGATTATACCGAAAAGTTCGATCAGATTCGATTATCCTCGCAGTCAGTCAGAGTGACAGAAGCAGAAATAGAGTCTGCCATGCAACAGACTGAACCTGAATTTCTTGAAATCATGAGAAAAGCCGCCAAAAATATTAGAGCCTATCATGAAAAACAACTCCAGAATAGTTGGCTGGACTTCCAGGAAAATGGAATTATACTTGGTCAAAAAATCACCCCTTTATCACGTGTTGGAATCTATGTTCCTGGTGGAAAAGCAGTGTATCCTTCCTCTACCTTAATGTGTGCAGTTACTGCAAGGGTTGCCGGTGTTGAAAAGATAATCATCACAACACCTCCCGGGAAAGATGGAACGATCCACCCGAGTGTACTTGCGGCTGCAAGGATTGCCGGTGTAGATGAAATCTACAAAGTTGGTGGAGCACAGGCGATTGCTGCAATGGCATTTGGTACCCAATCGATTCCACGAGTGGATAAGATTGTAGGTCCAGGTAATATCTTTGTTGCACTTGCAAAAAAATCGGTTTTTGGTTATGTTAGCATAGATTCTGTTGCAGGGCCAAGCGAAATTGTAGTGCTGGCAGATGAGTCCGCCAATCCTAGATATGTTGCTGCTGATTTACTCTCACAGGCAGAACATGACCAACTGGCTTCGGGTATCTGTATTACCACAAGCAATGATCTTGCTTTGAAAATCTCAGCAGAAGTGGATCGTTTTCTTGCGATTCTTCCAAGGGCAGATATCATGAAAGCATCCCTCGATCAATATGGTTATATTCTGGTCGCAGAAACAATGGAAGAGGCAATCGAAACGGTAAATGAGATTGCATCTGAACATCTTGAAATCCTGACAAGAGAACCATTTGCAGTTCTTCCTAAGATTAAAAATGCAGGTGCTATTTTCCTTGGCGAATATTCATCAGAACCCCTTGGCGATTATTTTGCAGGACCCAATCATGTTCTGCCAACCAATGGAACCGCCCGCTTTTTTTCTCCCCTTGGTGTGGACGATTTTATCAAGAAATCAAGTGTCATTTCCTATTCAAGAGAAGCATTGCAGGAAGTACATGCCGATATCGAGTATTTTGCCAGAAAAGAACAACTTACCGCACATGAAAATTCAATAAAAGTTCGATTTGAGTAAGCATTGCATGCAAACGCATGCGGATAGGAGATCAAATAATGAGTAGAATTTCATCGATTCGTAGAGATACGAAAGAGACACAGATTGTATTATCCCTATTGCTAGACGGAAGTGGTAAATATGAGATTGATACGGGAATTGGCTTTTTTGATCACATGCTGGAAGGATTTTCTAAGCATGGCTTTTTTGATCTTGATTTAAAAGTAAATGGCGATTTAAGTGTAGATGGACATCATACGGTAGAGGACACCGGAATTGTTCTGGGATTGGCACTGAAGGAAGCACTTGGAGATAAGAGTGGTATCCGTCGTTTTGGATCATGTATCCTTCCAATGGATGATGCCCTTGCGTTATGTGCGATTGATTTATGTGGAAGACCTTATTTTTCATTTGAATGTGATTTCCCAACCGAAACCGTTGGGAATCTCGAAACACAGTTGATTCGTGAATTTTTCTACGCCATTTCTTATTCAGCAGGAATTAATCTTCATATTAAAATGATGTCAGGACAGAACGCACATCATATGATTGAAGCGATTTTTAAATCATTTGCCAAATCATTAGACCAGGCAATCAGCATGGAACCCAGATTAGAGGGTGTTCTAAGCACAAAAGGAAGTCTTTGATTCCGAAGCAGGAGAGGTGATGTGAATGAATTATAAAAAATTAATCCCATGCATTTATTTGGAAAAAGGAAATGCGGTACAAGGATTACGAAATAATACAATTATCAGTATGAATCCGGTAGAATTAGCACTTCATTATAGTGAAAATGGTGCAGATGAACTTATGATTATGGATCTGTCTACGCAGGATGTGGAACACGAAGAGCACCTTGGACTTATGAAACAGATTGCTCAGGTAGCAGGAGTTCCAGTGATTGGAGCAGGTCATATTAACCGAATGGAGGATGTTAAAAAAATCCTTTATGCCGGATGTAAAAAAGCAGTTCTCAACTTATCTAAAGAAAGTAATCTTGAACTGATACAGGAAGTATCTTCTAAATTTGGAAAAGAAAAAATTGCAGGTGCTTTTCAGGAATTTAAAACCATTAAGGTTTATAAAAAACTCATTGAACAATATCTTGGTGAACTGGTTTCTCTGGATGAGCTTTCTCTAAAAGAAAGTCTTGCAGTAACAGAAACACCAGTCATTGCAATGCTTCCACAGATATCCTTGGATAAAATGCTTAGTATTCTGAGCTTAAAAGAGATAAGTGGACTTTCTGGTGATATTATCAACGAAAACGTGAAGGAACTACAGGGCTTAAAAAAACTTTGTAAAGAAAATGGAATCTTAGTCAATGCCTTCGAACCCGAGCTGAAATGGGATGATTTCAAGAAAAATAAGGATGGACTTATTCCTGTTGTTGTACAGGATTATAAAACAGAACAGGTGTTGATGGTTGCTTACATGAATCAGGAATCCTATGAAACCACGCTTGAAACTGGGAAAATGACCTATTACAGCAGAAGCAGACAAGAACTTTGGCTTAAAGGCGCTACCAGTGGCCATTTTCAATATGTAAAAGCATTATCTATTGATTGTGATTTAGACACCATTCTTGCAAAAGTTTCACAGGTTGGAGCTGCGTGCCATACAGGCAACTATTCCTGCTTTTTTACAGACCTTGTAAAAAAACAAGAAACAACCAACAATCCAAACAAAGTGTTTGAGGATGTATTTGCCGTTATCTTAGATCGAAAAATCAATCCAAAGGAAGGTTCTTATACCAATTATCTTTTTGATAAGGGAATTGATAAAATTTTAAAGAAATTAGGCGAAGAAGCCACCGAAATCGTAATTGCGGCCAAGAACCCCAATCCAGAGGAAATCAAATATGAAATTTCTGATTTCTTGTATCATTGTATGGTTCTTATGGCAGAAAAAGGAATTACATGGGAAGATATTACAACTGAACTTTCAAAACGATAATCCTTTCTTCTTATCCACCTCTATTTTTTTTAGGATTCTTATGTTATAATCGTTCAGAATAAAGAATGTTTTTACAGATAGAAAGGGTATCATGAATAAATTGGCTTTAAAAGAAGAAATCCTTCTTCGGGTTGAAAAACCTGCAAGATATATAGGCAGTGAAATAAATTCAGTCAGGAAGGACCGCGCAGATGTAGCGGTCCGTTTTGCGATGTGTTTTCCGGATGTTTACGAAATCGGAATGTCACATCTTGGAATTCAGATTTTATATGATATGTTTAACAGAAGAGAAGATGTCTGGTGTGAAAGAGTTTATTCTCCCTGGGTTGATCTGGATGCCATTATGCGCGAGGAAAAAATCCCTCTTTTTGCCTTGGAATCACAAGATCCAATTAAAGAGTTTGATTTTTTAGGAATTACGATTCAATACGAAATGTGTTATACCAATATTTTACAAATTCTGGATTTGGCACAGATTCCCCTACTTGCTTCTGACAGAACAGAAGATGATCCACTCGTAATTGGTGGGGGCCCTTGTACCTATAACCCAGAACCGATTGCAGATTTTTTTGACCTTTTTTATATAGGAGAAGGAGAAACTGCATATAATCAGTTGCTTGATCTCTATCTTGAAAACAAGCGCAATCAAAAAAGCAGACGCGATTTTTTACTTGCTGCAGCAAACATTCCTGGAATTTATGTTCCTTTATTCTATGAGTCTTCCTATCACGAAGATGGTACAATTGCTCAGTTCAAGCCAACCGTAGAGGGCGTTCCGGCCACCATACTAAAAGAAATTGCAATGGATCTCACTAACACCTGTTATCCTGAAAAACCCATTGTACCTTTTATTAAGGTTACGCAGGATCGCGTAGTTTTAGAAATTCAACGAGGATGCATCCGAGGATGTCGATTCTGTCAGGCTGGACAGATATACCGCCCTGTCAGAGAACGTGATGTAGAAAAGTTAAAAGAATATGCGATAAAAATGCTTCAAAATACAGGACACGAAGAAATTTCGCTTAGTTCTTTAAGTTCCAGTGATTATTCATCCCTACAGGAGCTCATTGATTTTTTGATCAAAGAATGTTCTGAGAAAAAAGTTAACATTTCACTTCCTTCTCTTAGAATTGATGCCTTTTCGCTTGAGGTCATGTCCAAAGTACAAGATGTTAAGAAAAGCTCTCTTACTTTCGCACCAGAAGCTGGTAGTCAGAGATTAAGAGATGTCATCAATAAGGGATTGACTGAAGAAGTCATTTTGCAAGGTGCCAAAGAAGCATTTCTTGGTGGATGGAATCGGGTTAAACTTTATTTTATGCTTGGTCTTCCAACTGAAACAGAAGAAGACATTCGAGGAATTGCGGAGCTCTCCAATAAAATTGCAATGCTTTATTATGAAACAATTCCAAAAGAAGAACGCAAGGGTAAGATTTCGATTGTTGCCAGTACTTCTTTTTTCATTCCAAAGCCATTTACACCATTCCAATGGTCACCCATGAATACAAAAGAAGAATTTATAGACAAAGCGTATATGACAAGAACTGCCGTTATGGAACAATTAAATCAGAAAAGCATCCGTTATAACTGGCATGAAGCAGATGTTAGTATGTTGGAGGGTGTTCTTGCAAGAGGAGATCGAAAACTTTCCAAATTACTTTTAAAAGTATACGAAAAAGGCTGTATGTTTGATGCCTGGGGTGAAATGTTTAAAAACGATACCTGGATTGAAACCTTTGAAGAATTGGGAATTGATATGGATTTCTATACCACGAGAGAACGAGCCCTGGATGAAGTTCTCCCATGGGATTTTATTGATTGTGGTGTTACAAAACAATTTTTAATCAGGGAGTGGGAACAGGCAAAGCTTGCCAATGTTTCCCCTAACTGCCGCGTACAGTGCCAGGGATGTGGTGCTACAATGTTTCAAGGAGGTGTCTGCTTTGAAAATTAGAATTAAATTTTCCAAAACAGGTCCCGTGAAATTCATTGGTCACCTGGACATGATGAGATATTTTCAAAAAGCAATCCGCAGAGCAGGAATTGATGTGACATATTCTGGTGGGTATAGTCCACATCAGGTCATGTCTTTTGCGGCTCCATTAGGTGTTGGTCTGGAAAGTCAGGGCGAATATTTTGATCTTGAGCTGAATTCTTTCACCACATGTGATGAGATTAAAACTCGCTTAAATACTGCAATGGCCGAAGGAATTCAGATTCTGAGTGTTCGCATCCTCCCTGAAACAGCAGGAAATGCAATGGCGAGCGTTGCAGCGGCAGCTTATGAGGTCCGATTTCGTGAAGCTGACCTTCCTCAATTTGACTGGAAACCAAAATTAGTAGAATTTCTAAACCAGCAAGAAATCATGGTGATGAAAAAAACCAAAAAAAGCATGAAAGAACTTGATTTAAAGCCTTTCATCTTTTCTTTTGAAATAAAAGAAGATGTCATTCTTTTTCTCGTTGATGCCAGCAGCGCAGGGAATATCAAACCCAGTCTGATCTTGCAGGCTTTTATGGAACAAAATCAACAATCGCTTTCAGAATTTGCACTACTTGTCACACGTATGGAAACTTATGGATACAGAGACGACAAGGAACAACGTGAATTAATTCCTCTAGAGGAAATTGGATATCTTGCATAAGGAATAACAATGGCCGATCAAAAAAATCAAATCATCATTACCAGGCAGGATGACCTTACCATGACATTTTTTTTAGCGGATGGAAAACCTGTTACAATTGATGCACAGTGTGACAACACCAGTATCATTGGCAATATTTATCTGGCAAGGGTACAAAATATCGTATCAAATATTCGTGCTGCCTTTGTCGAGATTGCACCAGGGGAAACCTGTTTTTTACCTTTTGACAATTTACCTCCTGGACTTATTCCAACGATTGGAAAAGAAATTTTGATTCAGATTAGTAAAGAAAGCAGTGGTTCAAAAGAGCCAGAGGCAACAGGACTCCTTTCTTTAACGGGAGAACATATCCTCGTAACCTATCCTGATTCAAGAATTGGTATTTCACACAAAATTAAAAAAGAAGCAGCTAATACCCTGAAACGATTGGTATCTAACGCTGATTTACGCAACAATGGTGTTGTGATTCGGACAAGTGCCATACAATGTCTTGATCAGCCTGATTTGCTGGATCGGCTTTTCGTTGAAGTAGAAACACTTTCGTCCGCCTTGCAGGAGATTAGGGAAAAAGCAAAGTATAGTCTCCCTTTTACCAAGCTCTACCAGGCATCTCCTGGTTATCTGAATCAGATTAATGCCCTTGATGATACTAAGATTAAGTCTATCATGACAGATATTCCTGAACTCTTCCTGGAAATTAAGAACTTTTGTGCAAATAAACCCTCCTTGTCAGGTAAAGTTTTGTTCTATGAAGATTCCATGCTTTCAATGAAAAAACTGTTCAAGCTTGATTCCATCCTGGAAGAAGCAATTGGACGTAAGGTATGGCTAAAGAGTGGTGGCTTTCTTGTTATTGATCGAACGGAAGCAATGACTGTCATCGATGTAAATACAGGGAAAAGTGGTAAAAGTAAAGTAGCCGGAAATGCATCCATCTATTTTAAACTAAATCAGGAAGCAGCAAAAGAAATTGCGGCTCAGATACGATTGCGTAATCTTTCCGGAATCATACTAGTTGATTTTATCAATATGGCAGACGCTTCCTTAGAGCGTCAGTTATTAAAAGAACTGGAGCATTATACAAAAACGGACCCGATTCAGACGAATATTATTGATATTACAGCACTTGGACTCGTTGAGATTACAAGAAAAAAAACGAAGAACTCATTGTATGATCAATTAAAACAGTCTAGCGTAAGGAAACCCCAAAAAACAGATTGAAACATCAGGTAAAACACATTACCTGCCAATGGAGTGAGCTTGTAAATGCAATTTATCAGGTTTGAAAAAATAAAAGACGGAACCTATCTTAAAAATTATGAAATTACTTATCTAAATAAATCTGGACGCGAAAAAAAATATGAAATTGTTAGCCGTAAAGAAATTCACTCTATTGAGGAACTCGGAAAACATGTCAATGGTGTTTCGATTGCTGTTACCAGAGACGATAAAATGTTACTTTTACGGGAATTCCGAATGGGTGTAAATTGTACTATTTATAACCTGGTTGCCGGATTACTTGAAGAGAATGAAACGATAGAAGAGTGTATTGCAAGAGAATTATTTGAAGAAACTGGGCTAAGCGTTAAAAAAATCAATAAAATTCTTCCTCCTTCTTTTGCAGCCGTAGCAATTTCTGATACGATGACACAAATTGCCTTTGTGGAAGCTGATGGTGAATTTGAAGATCACACTTCTGAAAACGAACTGATTGAAGCAGCTTTTTATTCAAAAGAAGAAATCAGGCAAATGCTTGAGACAGAACAATTTAGTTCCAGAGCACAAGTGATTGCTTACTTTTTTGCATGTCATTAAACAAGTTCTGAACTATTTCTAAATGTCAAAAAAATAAAATTGACATCTAAGGGTCATGATGCTATACTATTTGAGTATGCCGCATAGCGAGGTTATAAGGATGCATTTGCAAACACCAAAGCTAGCGAGTAATGAAAATAGGAGGTGCCTATTATGTACGCTATTATTGCAACAGGAGGAAAACAGTATAAAGTTTCCGAAGGTGATGTGATCAAAATCGAAAAGCTTGAAGTAGAAGCAGGAAACACAGTAACATTTGATCAGATTATCGCAGTAAGTGACAAAACGCTTAAAGTTGGAGAAGACGTAGCAAAAGCTACTGTAACTGCAACAGTTATGGATCAGGGAAGAGCTAGAAAAATCATCATTTACAAATACAAAAGAAAATCCGGATACCATAAGAAAAACGGTCACAGACAAGCATACACAGAAGTAAAAATTGACAAGATCAATTCTTAATTTTGTAATGCAAAGGAATTGTTATGATAACAGTAGCAATTTATAAAGATCAAAACGGTCATTATAAAGGTTTTAAGACAGATGGTCATGCGCAGGCAGCTGAATACGGGAAAGACATTGTATGTGCCGCTGTTTCTATGCTGATTATTAATACGATTAATTCTATGGAACATCTTTTAGCCGAATCTTTTATCTGCGATGAAGATCAGAAAACTGGCACAATCAGGTTGAGTTTTTCCCAAATTCCTCAAGCCGGAAGTGTGTTACTTATGGATTCTATGGTATTAGGTCTTAAAGAAGTCAAAAAACAATATGGTAAGAAATATATTTTACTAAAATTCGAGGAGGTGTAAGCCATGTTAAAAATGAACCTTCAATTTTTCGCTCATAAAAAAGGAGTTGGTTCTACAAAAAACGGCAGGGATTCTGAGTCTAAGAGACTTGGTGCGAAAAGAGCTGATGGACAGTTTGTAAAAGCTGGAAATATTCTATTCAGACAGCGCGGAACAAAAATCCACCCTGGTGTAAACGTAGGACGCGGCGGTGATGATACATTATTTGCTTTGACAGATGGTGTCTTAAGATTCGAAAGAAAAGGAAGAGATAAAAAGCAAGCTTCCGTTTATCCAGTAGAACAATAATCGCAGATTGATGTCGGGCTTCAAACTTCTCTGTTTGAAGCCCGATTTTTAATAAAATGTATTTATTTTATAACATAAATCATGTAGAATAAAAAATAAAACTGATAAATT
>CANRNK010000041.1 GCA_947631985.1 uncultured Lachnospiraceae bacterium
GTTTCTCCCTCTATTTCAAAGTAAGGCTGAGATAATGTGTACTCAATAAATTCTGTTTTCCCACTTTCAATAAATCCATTGATGATATATACTGGCAACTTCATAATGTTAATCCTTCCGTCTGCATGACTCAGCTTAGATTACTCTTGTCTCTAAATGCATTTCCAATTTACACTGCAAACAATTTCTGAAGATTCTCTTCGTTTAATTGCGAACCAATGACACAAATTTTACCAATTAAATCAGGCGTTCCTACACGAATATCTATTTCTCCGGGAACGTAATCAAAGTGAATCCATTTTCCATTCGTTGCTGACAACATTCCTTTCGCACGTAGTACCATTCCAAAGTCATTCTCGTTTTCGAGCTCCAATAGAATTGCTTCAATTCTTGCTGGATCAAAAGAAAGAGGTGTTTCAATCCCCCAGCTGGTAAATATTTCTTCAGCATGGTGATGATCCTGTTCATGGCATCCACAATCGCAGTGTTCTCCATGCTCATGATGACCTTCGCTGTGCTCTCCATGTTCGTGATGACCTTCGCAGTGTTCTCCATGTTCATGGAGGTGCTCCTTCATCGTGAGTGTCTCTTCAAATATCTCTTTTTGAAAATTATTTTTTTGTTCCATTTGTGCCAGCAAAAACTTCCCATCGATCAAATTCCATGGTGTTGTTACAATCAGTGCATCAGAATTCTCCTGACGTAAAAGTGCAATACTTTTCATTAGTTTTTCTTCACTGACCTTGTCTGATTTGCTGACAATAATTGTCTCCGCATTGGCTATCTGATTTTGATAAAATTCTCCAAAATTTTTCAAATACATCTTGCATTTCCCTGCATCAACAACGGTAATACAACGATTAAGAATGATCTCTTTTCCATCCGCTATCGTGTTCACAGCAGCAATCACATCAGAGAGTTTTCCTACTCCTGAAGGCTCAATTATAATATGTTCTGGCTGATATTTCTCCAAAACCTCTTTTAAAGAGCGGGCAAAATCACCTGACAGGCTACAACAGATACATCCCGAATTCATCTCTCTGACTTCAAATCCACTTTCCTTATCATTGCTTAACTCCTTTAAAAATCCACCATCTATTCCAATTTCACCAAATTCATTTTCAATTAAAACTGTCTTCGATGTTTCAAATGCTTCCATTAAAAGCTTTTTAATTAATGTTGTTTTGCCTGCACCTAAAAAACCAGATATAATATCAATTTTTGTCATTTGGGTCACTCCTTATTTTCATCTTCCTGTTGTATCATAATATTCCACTCTTCCATAATGGTTTCAAGCGGAAGACTGGCAGTTTCTGTTCCTTTTCCGCCCAGTATCATACCAATATAATTGCCTTTTGCATCAAATGTGCCTCCTCCAGACATCCCTGGGACTGCTTTGCATTTACTATGAATCATAAACTGATTAAATTCCGGAAAAAATTTCCACTGGTTCAATATTACACCCTCATACATGTTTCCAGCAATCCGACCTACTGAACCAACATGAAAAAGTTCTGTGCCTTCCTCAATTTGCCGATATGCCATTTCATCTATTGCAATTCTTCTGATTTTTTTAATCGTATCGATTGACAGCAGGCCTGGATCTACTTCGACAAATCCCAAATCTGCCTGTTCAGATAAATAGAATAATTTCCCTAGCACTTTTTCTCCATCAATAAAGGTGATTTCGGGAGTTTCATCATATTGTAGTAGATGTCTGCAGGATAATACAATAATCCTTTGATCTTCGAGCGCATAAATAACACCACTCCCAACAAAATTCTCAGCATAAATTCCAACCACAGAAGGAGATACCTTCTGATAAGCACTTTTTATGTTTTGTGTCTCAATCGTCTGCGTGTCCAAAAATCCAAGATGAACCAGACCTTCATACTCATCCTGATAGGTCATTGATGCAATCAGTGGGCCCAATGAATCCTCCGGGATTGCACCATAGGTTCTGCCTGGAATCATCCACCACAGAAATACGGTTAGATAAATAACTATTTTCCACTGTTTCATTCATACCCCATCCTTTTTGAACTAAAAACAAAAAATCCTTATGTAAAACAAGGATTTTTGTTGTTTAACGTTCAAAAGTATCCTGGTGATACTTTCTTATGAAATAAGCAAGACGATAAGCCGGGTTATGTCTTGGATGATCATCTATCTAATTCTATCGTTGCCGACAGACTTTAGCGACCCACCTGAAAGCACGACGGGCAGCCGTATCGCTTTCTTCTCGGTCTTGCTCCGAATGGGGTTTACATATGCCCCTTCCGTCACCGGAAAGGCGGTAGTCTCTTACACTGCCATTCCACCCTTACAGATTTAACTCTGCGGTTTATTTCTGTTGCACTGGCCTTGGAGTCACCTCCACCGGACGTTATCCGGCATTCTGCCCTATGGAGCCCGGACTTTCCTCACCTGCTACCTTTCGGTATTGCAGCCGCGATCACCTATCTTACTTATTTCGAACCTACTATATCATATTCTTCCTCAAAAAACAAATCTCTTGTTCTTTGAAATCATCTAAATAAATATCCAAACTCTCTATTTCTCAATCCCATTTATACATGAAAGCAACTATTTCCAATAAACTCTCTCATAATCGAATTGTTTGGAATACTATCGCCACTTACTCCAAGAAAATATTCCAGAAGCTTTAGTAATCTTCGTGCTTCATAGTATTCCGGTTCCCCTTTTTCAATCCCAAAGAGGAGCGGTTCTACATATTGTTTTAATACTGCCAGCTCATAAATGAGTGCCGAGTTAAACGTTGCATCCACTCTTTCCTGAAAAGGAAAAATATTTTCCTCTTCTCCTCTTCGAACCGAGGCCCACATATTAATTGTCGTTTTCGCAGTGATGCCACGTGTCCTTGCATCCCTTACCATTCTTCGAATCATTCGGCCGTCTGTTGTCGCAATCCGGTTATGTTCATCTACATTAAGTGTTGTCAATGCACTGATATAAATCTTATACTTACTATCTCCTGGTAGCGCATAGGACATTTTTTCGTTGAGTCCATGGATTCCCTCAATAACCAGGATATCCTCTGGTCCTATCTTACGTTTCGTTCCATGATACTCTCTGAGTCCGGATTTGAAATTAAAGCTCGGAAGCTCAACTTCCTCTCCTGCAAGAAGTGCACACATGTCTTGATTAAACTGTTCTACGTCAATTGCATCGAGACACTCAAAATTAAAGTTTCCAGCTTCATCTCTGGGCGTTTTATCGCGTTCCACAAAATAATCATCAATTGCGATTGGATGAGGAACCATTCCAAGTGTTCTAAGCTGTATGGAAAGTCTGTGCGAAAAAGTAGTTTTCCCTGAAGAAGAAGGGCCCGCGATCATGACAAACTTGATCCCACTTCTGCTCACAATTTCTTTTGCAATCTCTCCGATTCTTCTTTCCTGAAGGGCTTCTTGTACCAGAACAATATCACTGATTCCACCATGACATATTTTATCATTCAGGTCGCCTACCGTGTCAATTCCAAGTTTAATTCCCCATTCATTTGATGCTTTCAATGCTGCAAACAACTTTTCTCTTGGTTCAAAAGGGGCGATTTCGTTCGGATTGCTCATGTTTGGTAGCAAAAGTATAAAACCATCATGGTATTTTTCTAATTGAAATGCAGTAACATATCCAGCATTTGGAAGCATATGTCCATAAAAATAGTCGTGAAATCCATCCATAGAATATACATTCACATAAGAACTTCTGCGATATCGAAATAACTTTTCCTTATCTTTCATACGATGGCTCTTAAAAATAGCGACCGCCTCATCTAAAGTATAGGCATCCTTGGTAATCGGCATTTTCAAGGTTGCATACTCTTTCATGCGATCTGATACTTTCTTGATAAGTGCATCATTGATTACAAAATTTCCTTTTCCACTACAATACAACCCATCAGAAAGAGCATATTCAACTTTTAACTTTTCAAGGTTTTCCTTCCCCACAATATCATACACTGCTTTTACCATCATAAATACTGCTGTTCTGGTATATGTTTTATGTCCAATGGAATCCCTTCTGGTCAGAAACTTTATTTCACAACCCTCAAAGGGCTTTTTAATCAATTCCCTGATCTTTCCGTTCACAATAACACCCGTTATTAAGTTGTTATACTGAGATTGATATTGCATGGCGATTATTTCATAGGTAATGCCTTTCTGATACTGCCTAGGCTCCCCTTCAACATAGACCTGGATTTTTTCACTCATGGCTTCCTCCCATACCCTGTCCGTTATTTCTCTATAATACCCAGAACGGATTGGTTTCTCTTAAAATTACGATTGCAAGTTCAGAAAATTCACGTTCAAAAAATTCTTTCATATACAACGAAAATAACTTTTCTGTTCCAAAATGGCCTGCATCAATGATGCTAATTCCATTTTCTATAGCATCGAGTGCTTCATGGTGTTTGACGTCCCCCGTAATAAGAACATCAGCTCCCTTTTTTATTGCATCAGAGATCATATCCCCACCTGACCCTGGAGAAATTGCAACTTTTCGGATTCGTTTGTTCCCCTCACCATAGATTCTGACATGTTCAATCCCGAACACATTTTTGGTGAGTTGTGCACACTCCTCAAGAGACATCGCATGAGCAAGCATCCCTACCCGTCCAATCCCTTCTTTTGCAATTTCATCTTCATAGGTAACATTCAGCACATCTGGATCCACCAGACCCAATTCATCTGCTGCGGCATCTGCCATTCCCATCACATCAAAGTTCGTATGCATGGCATAATTTGCAATTTCTTCTTTCATGAGCCTTATAATTTTTCGGCCTTGAACTGAGTCTGAATTGATTTTTTTAAGCGGCTTGAAAATAAGTGGATGATGAGAGACAATCAGATCCACATTAGAATGAATCGCCTGATCAATTGTGTTTTCCGTAAGATCCAGCGTAATACCAACTGTTCGTACTTCTTTCATCCTACTTCCAACCAATAATCCTACATTGTCCCATTCTTCTGCAAAGGAAATGGGCGACAGCTCTTCGAGTTTCTCAATGATATCATTACAATTCATGGTTTTTCTCCTGTCAGTAATAGGTACGCGCAATTTCAATTCGTTCAGCTTCTGCTTCAATCTCTAAAAGGCGCTCCCTCTGTTTTGGGGTTAAAGTCACCCCGAAACGAAGAGATGCTTCAATCTTCTTGTTTTCCTGTGTCTTCCAATCAAGATACTGAAGCAGGACAGGATGTCTTTGCAATAGTAATAATCCACCAAAATAATCGGAAAGCATTATTTCCTGATCTAATTCCTGACTTTTTCCTATTGCTCCCGGGGTCACCTTCATAATAGGATAGTATTTCCCATCCTCTAAAACCATATCTTCTGCGATTGTAATGAAATCTTTTAGGCGCAGATACTTCCTCACTAAATGAAGATCCGATTGCGGTTGTAGTATTAATTCCTTCATCAATCGAATTTTCGAAAGCTGGGCTTCTATGATCTGAATTACCAATCGTCCACCCATTCCAGCACAAATCATGGTATCTACTTCTCCCTCTTTCAGGGCTTCTGCACCATCTGATATTCTTGTCTCTATCTTCCCACTAAGTCCTGCACGTTCTATGTGTTTTTTTGCCCGATCAAGTGGACCTGGTCTCACATCCATTGCAACAACATATGGGCTGATGGATTCCTCTGTCAGATAAATTGCAATATAGCCATGATCGCAACCCACATCTGCAACGCGGTTGCCTTTGGTTACAAGTTTGGCGACTGCCTGTAATCTCTTCGATAATTGTATCATCTCTTAATCCAAATAATCCTTTAATTTTCTACTTCTACTTGGGTGACGAAGCTTTCTTAGTGCTTTTGCTTCAATCTGTCTGATTCTTTCACGGGTTACATTAAACTCTTTTCCTACTTCTTCCAAAGTTCTTGCTCTTCCATCATCCAAACCGAACCGAAGTCTTAATACTTTTTGTTCTCTTTCTGTTAGTGTTCCAAGAACTTCAACGAGCTGTTCTTTTAAAAGCGTAAATGCTGCTGCATCAGCCGGAACCGGAACATTATCATCCTGAATGAAATCTCCAAGATGGCTATCTTCTTCTTCACCAATTGGTGTTTCAAGTGAAACTGGTTCCTGGGAGATCTTCAGAATCTCTCTTACTCTCTCAACAGGCATATTCATTTCTTCTGCAATTTCTTCTGGGACTGGTTCTCTTCCAAGCTCCTGTAATAATTGTCTACTGATTCTGATTAATTTATTGATGGTTTCAACCATATGCACAGGAATTCGAATCGTTCTTGCCTGATCCGCAATCGCTCTTGTGATAGCCTGTCTGATCCACCAGGTAGCATAAGTTGAAAATTTATATCCCTTCCGATAGTCAAATTTTTCAACCGCTTTGATTAATCCTAAGTTCCCCTCCTGAATTAGATCCAGGAACAACATTCCACGTCCCACATATCTTTTTGCAATACTGACAACAAGTCGAAGATTTGCTTCAGCCAGTCTTTTTTTTGCTTCAATGTCACCTAATTCCATTTTTTTCGCCAAATCTATTTCTTCTTCGGCAGATAAAAGAGGTACTTTCCCAATTTCTTTTAAGTACATACGAACTGGGTCTTCTATGTTAATCCCATCTGGTACCGTTAAGTCGATTTTTTCAACATCTACTTCGTCTTCTTCTGTCAGAATAATTTCTTCGTCTTCTTCCTCTTCATCTCCAGTAATTCTTAATACATCAATATTATTTTGTTCCAAAGTCTCAAGAATTTTTTCAAACTGATCCTCTTCCAATGTAATATCTGTAAAAAAGTCATTAACTTCCTGATATTCAAGTACATTCTTTTTTTTCTTACCAAGCATAAGTAATTCTTTTAGTCTCTCATCAAATCTCAACTGTAAATTCTCGTCCATTTTTATCCTCTTTTTCTATTTTTTTATTTCATATCAGGGTATCTATGAATCATCATGGTGTCTATGAATCAAGTGTAATATGAATGTTGCGTAGCTCTTCTAGTGCTTTTTTTCCCTCAATTACTTTTGTAAGTGCGCTGACATCTGCACCAAGTCTGCTGCTAAAATATTCATAACTACTTGTTTTAACATTCAGCAAAATATCATGAAACCCCTTTTCCTTCTCCTGCTGCGTCTCAAGCTGCTCCAGCTTTGTATTAAAAATAGAAGCGACCTCTCTTTGTTCCTCTTCATCAGAAAACATACTAATGATGGAGGCCGGGTTCATTTTACCCGCTCTCAAATCTTCAAATAACTTTCCTGCAACTTTGCGATATAACTCTGTCGTAAAATCCTCTTCCGAAATATAGGTGGCTATCTTTCGATAGATTAAAGGATCATCTGCAAGCCATGTGAGTAAAATCCTCTGTGCTCTCTTTACCCCTGCTTCAGGATCTGCTTTGTTAGATATCCCTGATTTCGGTCTGAATGCCTCCACAGCCATTCCCGTTTTTGCCGCGTAAGATATCACGAGCTTTCTTAAGTTCTCAAATCCAATATGATACTTCTCAGCTGTTGCTTCGATATAATTATCCCGTTCCACATCTTCCCGAAAGCCACATAATTTTCTGGCTATTTCATTGTGGAACCTTGTCTTTCCTTCTGGATCCTTTAAATCATATTCTTTTTCAAGCATACGAATCTCATAAAAGAAGCTGTTCTCCGCCTGTTTGATTCGATTTTCAAATTCTTCTTTTCCCAGATTTTTAATAAAATCATCTGGATCTTTATACGGTTCAAGGTTAATCACTTTTCCAGATATCCCTGCTTCTTTCAGAACCGGCAACGCTCTGATTGCTGCGTGCACACCTGCCTCGTCACTGTCGTAGGTCAACAGCACTTCTTCTGTATATCTTCGCAGAAGGTTCGCGTGCCCCGAGGTAAACGCTGTGCCAAGGGATGCAACTGCCTGTGTAAAGCCTGCCTGATGAAGTGCGATCACATCCAGATACCCTTCACACACTATAATATGATTTTTTCTGGAGGTTCTTGCAAAATTCAATCCATACAGATTTCTACTCTTGTCAAAAACCAGTGTCTCTGGTGAGTTCAAATATTTGGGCTTTCCATCCCCCATCACTCTTCCGCCAAACCCAATCACTCTGTGATTAATGTCCTGAATCGGGAACATGACCCGATTCCAGAATTTATCATACATTCCATTCTTCTCATCCACATTTGCAAGTCCTGCTGCCCGAATGGTTTCTTCGTCATATCCTTTGTTTTTCAGAAAACGCAACAAGCCATCAGAATATTTCAACGCAAAGCCCAGACCAAACTGTTTCATTGTCTCTTCGGACAATTCCCGTTCTTTCAGATACTGGTATCCAAGACTACCCTGCTCTGCCCTGAGTTGATAGTAATAGTATTTGGCTGCTTCTTTGTTGATCTCAAAAAGCTTAGTACGTTTACTTTCTTTCCCTCTTGCCTCTTCAGAATATTCTATCTCTGGGAGGGTAATCCCTGCTTTTTGGGCCAGATGCTGGATTGCTTCCTGAAATGAATAGTTCTCATATTCCATAATAAAGGTAAAGGCATTTCCACCTGCACCACATCCAAAGCAATAATACATCTGTTTGGAGGGAGTGACAGAAAAGGAGGGTGATTTTTCATTATGAAAAGGACAAAGTCCGAAGTAATTGCTTCCCTTCTTTTGCAGACGGACATATCCCGACACAACCTCAACGATGTCGTTTCGCTGTCGTATCTCTTCTACTATCTCATCTGGGTAATACATACATGCACTCCTTTTCTGTAGCGCTTCTATCGTGCCTACTCTTCTACTGCCAGGATTTAGGAATATAGATTTCCTCATATTGCGCGATTGCAAAACGGTCTGTCATGGATGCCAGATAATCACAGACAATCTGCTCCCTGCTTTCCCCTCGCTCTTCCATCAGCCTTACTAAATCTGGTGGCAATAGTTCTATATGCTTCCTATAATATTCAAACAGTGTTTCCATCAAAACCTCAGCTTTTTTCTCTTCACTCTTTGCATCCTTATTCGTATAGACTCTCTCGAACATGAATTTACGAAGTTTTCCGAGTGCCAGTGAGACTTCTACTGACATCTGAATATCTGATTTGTTCGCACTATTTGTTACAATATCGTGGATAAAATGATCCAGCCTGTCTCTCGTTGTGTACCCGATTACCTCACAGATTTCCTTTGGGACATCCTGTTCCGTCAGAATGTTTCCTCTCATGGCATCGTCCATATCATGATGAATATATGCGATTTTATCAGAAAGTCGTACAATCTTTCCTTCCAGCGTAGCTGGCATTCCCTCTGTCTGATGATTCCTGATTCCATCCCTGACTTCGAAGGTAAGATTGAGCCCCTGTGTTCCTTTTTCCAGGACATCGACCGTTCTGACACTCTGATCACTATGCTTGAATCCTGTAGGACTAATCTGATTCAGTGCCCGCTCCCCTGCGTGTCCAAATGGTGTGTGCCCAAGGTCATGTCCAAGAGCGATTGCCTCTACGAGATCCTCATTCATTCTGAGCGCTTTGGCAATTGTTCTTGCATTTTGTGATACCTCAAGGGTGTGGGTCAGTCTCGTTCTGTAATGATCCCCTTCTGGTGTCAAAAATACCTGCGTCTTGTCTTTTAATCTCCGAAAAGATTTAGAATGCAAAATACGGTCCCGATCCCTTTGATAAACGGGACGTATATCACAGGGTTCCTCCTCTTTTAGCCTTCCTTTCGAATCCATACTCAACGCTGCATGTGGGCTTAAATTATACTGTTCCATTCTTTCAAGATCTTCACGAATTGACATGGTTATTCCCATCTGCGTGGCTTTTCACGCGTACAATCAAAACTAGTGTGAAACGCTTTCCTTCACACTTTCCTTCACACTTTCCTCCTGGCCTGATCCTGCGTTCTCCTGCAGGAACTGATACAAATTTCTAAAAACGTGTCTATAGATATATATTCTGCGGCTTCTCTTGAAATCCTTTTTTTTAATTTCTTTTATATGTTTCTTCCTCTTCAGCTCTCTTTATCCAAGCAGACTCACTGCAAATGGAACAAGAATGACTGACATTAGCCCAGTAACAACAATTGCCAGAGAACTCATCGCTGCCTGTATTTCACCTAATTCAACTGCTTTTGATGTGCCCGCCGCGTGGGATCCTGTCCCAATTCCAAGTCCCTGTGCGATTGGCTCTGTAATTTGAAATAGTCTCAACAAAAAAGGGCCAATGACAGTACCCATGATTCCCGCAACAGTAACCCCAATCACGGTAATCGAAGCAATGCCTCCAATTTCTCCACTGATTCCAAGGGCAATTGCAGTCGTGACAGATTTTGGCAGTGTGGAAAGCATAAGAATTTTATCAGCTTTCATCAAAAAAGCAATTCCAACAACCACCAGAATATGAGTAATACAGCCGCATAAAATTCCTGCAAAAATTGCTGCCGCATTTTTTAACAACAAATCAAGCTGCTTATAAAGAGGCACTGCCAAACAGACCGTAGCCGGAGTAAGCAGATAGGTGAGATATTCCGCACCATAGTTGTATGTCTCATAATCAATTCTAAATACTGCCAATATTATAATGATTAAAATAGTTGCAATTAACAATGGATTGACCATGGAATAATTCCATCTCTTTTTTAGCTGCGCCCCCAGCCAGAAAGCTGCTATACTAAGCACCATTCCAAAATAGACTGATTCTGACAAAATATTATTCAGCATTTTCTGTTTTCTCCTTTTTCTGTTTTCGTCTGATCATTCCTTGTGAAACTCTGCCTGTCACAACAATCACTACAATCGTTGAAATTCCCATCATCATAATCAGAGCCAGAAGATTTTCCATAATAAGATCCGCCGATGTAATCAGACTGACACTTGGTGAAACAAACAGAACGGGAAGAATTGCCATGAAAAAAGCGGATACATCTTCGATTTGCGATACTTTTAAACTTCCTGTCAAAAGTAGCAAAAATAGAATTACAAGCCCATACACACTTGCAGGAACGGGAAGGGGGATTAAGATATGGAGAAGTTCTGATACAAAACAAATTGCCGTGATAATTCCAAACTGTAATAAATATTTCATAATGCCTGCTTCTTTCTTTTTATTCTTGTATTTCTTTCTTAGATTCTTTCTTAGATTCTTTCATAGATTCATTTTAAATCTTATTTTATAAAGAGGTGTTCTTTTTAGATTCCCCTACCTGCATATTTCATAGATAAACTCAGCATTTTTATCCATGGCTTCATACGCCGTCTTAAATGGTGACATCTGAAATACATGCCACATGCCTTTAAAGATATCAATTTTTGCAGCCACTCCATCTTTCATCATCCTCTTATAAAGCGAAGTGGAATCACTTAACAATATTTCATTGTCTCCCACCTGAATGTAAGTTCTTGGGAATCCTTCAAAACATCCAAATAAAGGAGAAATCATCGGATCAAACAAATCCTGGCCCGCCGCATATGCGTGGGTTACCTGCTTCAAATATTCAGCACTTAATACGGGATCGAGCATTGCTTTCGTCTCATGAGATTTTCCTGACGCTGTCAGATCAGTCCATGGAGACATCAAAATAAGTCCTCTTGGAAGAAGTCTCTCCTGTGCTTTTAATTTGTGTACCAAAGCAAGCGCCATATTACCACCAGCGGAGTCACCTGCTACAATAATATCTCTTGCCCCATATCCCAAGAGCATAAGGTGGTTCCATGCCTTCAGCGCATCTTCATGCGCTGCTGGAAAAGGATGTTCTGGCGAAAGCCTGTAATCAAAACACAATACATCCATCGAAGTGGAAAGTGCAAGCTTTGTTGTTAACGTTCTTGCATACTGACAGCTCCCTGTCATATATCCTCCGCCATGACAATAAAGAATAACGTATTTTTTCATATGGGCCCGATCTACACTGATCCATTCTGCATTCATAGAGTCAATCTCAATTGGCGTGATGGTAATATCCTTCAATTTACTAAAAATCGAGCCTAGATTATCCTGAGACTGCCTTTGTTTTTCCAGGTCAGCGTTTTCAACCAAACTATGTACTTTTTTAATCAGATTCATTAGATTCTGATTTCTCGTGGTAAGTATCGACATGGTTTCTCCTTGCTAATCAGAACAGAAGTGAATATAATAAGAATATGCTATCCTTATTAATATATCGTTTCCTACCGTAAAAATCAATTTTCTTTTGGAGAATACATGAATAAAAATAATAAATCTCAGATTACCGAAAAAAACGATTGGTATAAACTGGACCTGTCGGCAATTGTATATCCAACCCTTCAGCGCAAAGACTTTTCTTCCGTTTATCGATTATCCGTCCTGCTCAAAGAAATGATTCAGCCTGAAATACTGCAGCAAGCAGTTGACATCACTATGAAACGGTTTCCTACCTATAAGGTATCTATGCGAAAGGGACTATTCTGGCGATACTTTGAACCCAACCATCGTCCAGGCCCTTTTGTTATGGAAGATATCCAGAACCCCTGTATGCCAATGCCCTTTAAATCCAACAACCGTTATCTGGTCAGAATCTATTATTACCAGAATCGGATTTCTCTGGAAGCCCATCATTCTCTTGGAGATGGAAGTGGCGGTATGTGTGTATTGCAAACTCTCTGTGCTGTCTATCTGCGCCTTCTTGGTCACAAAATTGGGAATGGGTACTTCGTTCTTGACGTTGATGATGCTCCAGATCCCGAAGAATTCGAAGATGCATATATGAAATATGCCAATGCATTGGTTCGTCCCCCAAGGCCTGGTGAAACTGCATACCGTATTCGTGGTACAAAAGAGCCTTTCTATACCCTGAATATTATCAATGGTATTATGTCCGTAAAGGAAGTCTATGAAGTAGCCGGCCGATACCATGCAACCATAACCGAATATCTGAATTCAGTTTTGTTATATGCATTACTCCAGAAGCAGAATAACGAATTTCATCTAAAACTACGACCTGTAAAGCTTGCAATGCCGGTTAATCTGAGACGTTTTTTTCCTTCAAAAACATTGCGTAATTTTATTTCTATGATTTACCCTTCCATTGACCCTCGTCTTGGCGTCTATACTTTTGAAGAAATTATCACACATGTGAATCATTATATGCGTTTTTTTATCAACGAGAAATTCTTGCGTGGAGACATCACTACCAATGCTGCTACACAGCGTAACCCGCTCATTCGAGTTGTTCCACTTTTTGTAAAGGATTTTGTGGTAAAAAGTTTTTATTCAAGAATACAGGATCACAACTCCTCTGCCGGGCTTACCAACATGGGTGCTTTAAAGGTGATTGATGATATGAAACCTTTCATTGAAAGATTTGATATCTATATGGGACAGCCATTCTCAAGCAGGACAAACTGTGCGATTGCAAGTTTCGAGGACATTCTGACCATTAATTTTGCAAGCAGTATTGTTGAAACAGAAGTGGAGCGCCTATTCTTTAGAAAGTTAGTCCAGGATGGAATCCATGTAAAAATTGAAAGCAATCGAAAATCTGAACAATTCCTATAAAATAATTACTCTCATTTAAAAATCGCCTGCGATATAATGCCTTCAGGCAAAAAGAAAGGTCTGGTTAATCCTATGTCATATTGTGTAAACTGTGGTGTCGAGCTCAGTGCTGATTTGTCTGCATGTCCACTTTGCAATACTCCGGTCAATAATCCTAATCTGAATTCCGATGAAGAAAAACCTTCTGTTTTCCCTGAACATAAGGGCCAGGTTGATGTTGTTAAACACCGTGATCTTGCTGTTTTTCTGTCGATTGTACTTGGCTCTACCGCAATCACCTGTGCACTTCTTAATTTACTAATTTTCCAGTCATCCTTATGGTCCTTACCCATTATTGGAATCTGTGTGTTGCTGTGGGTTTTGGCAATTCCAGCCATTATTTATACCAAGCTGACCCTTTACTGGTCTTTGTTTTTTGATGGCATCGTTGTCGCCGCTTATTTGTTTATGCTTACCTGGCTTACTACTTCTGATACCTGGTTTTTATCGATTGCACTGCCACTTGTCATTCTGATTACGCTTTTATTAGAGATTATTTTATTTCTTTTGTTACATTTTTCAATTTCATTTCTAACTACATCACTTTATCTTGTAATTGATATTGCTATTTTATGTATTGGAATTGAACTCTTAGTCGATGCCAACGCAAAACGACCACTGTCCCTTTCCTGGTCAGCGATCGTCTTAACTGTCTGTACTATTATTACGGTTGCACTTGTAACTGTTCTTTCAAGAAGTCGTCTAAGGAATGAAGTGAGAAGAAGACTTCACTTTTGACTCTCCGCTTCTTCCAAAGAAGCAAACCCATAAAAAGCCGTTTCATTGGTGATAATCTGTTTTAGCAGGTTGTCACCATTTTCATTTGCTCTTTTTGTCTCCACTAGAAGTAGTGCAAGCGTTTTTGGAGAAACGCTCGAAAGTTCTGCTCTAAGATAACTTTCCATCGATGAGCCATTCTGAATGCTGTCCTGATCTGTTGTCATTGCTCTTCCGTTCTTTCTGATATTAGGGTACTCTCTATTCATCTCCTGGTCCCATTGCAGGTGAATGCATACAATTTCGTTTATTTGTTCCCTGCTGTTTTCATCCAGGTCTGGCAAATAGCCTTTCAACTCCTGGTATTCTACCGGATACGTTGTTTGCATCATTCTTGCATATTTCTCGAAAATCAGATTTCTTCCATTTTTCATGGCAATCTCGCAATCTTCAAGAAAAGATTCCAAAACTTCATCCGAGTACACCATCCACTGACTCATCCTCATCCTAAAAAAAGTATCTGGGTCGTCCTGGCAGGATGCCCTTCCATTTGTATTATAAACAGTTTGGAACATCTCCCATTCCAACTTTGCAATTCTAAAAATCAGATTTTCACGTTCTGTTATTTCAGCCATGTTTCACCATACCTTTCTTTTTCTTTAAAAACATCATACGGTTACTCCTTTATTTTTGCAATGAAATATTCATTCGTTTTTTTCATTGAATCATTCATTTGTTTTTATAATGAATCTATTGAGCTGCTTTAATGCCAATCCACTGTCTATCACTTCCTGCGCAATGAGTATCCCCTCTTCAATACTGATCTTCTTTGCTATATGAAGCGCTGCAGCCGTATTCAGGACAACTGCATTCCGTTTTGGCCCTTTTTCTCCATTGAAGATAGACAAAGCAATCTTTGCGTTTTCCTCTGGGGTGCCTCCTGCCAGATCTTCTTTTTTACATCTTTGGAAGCCAAATTGCTCCGGTGTGATTTCATAGAGTTCAAATTCACCATTTTCAAATTCGCACACTAACGTTGGTGCACTCATAGAAATTTCATCAAGTCGATCCCTTCCATAAACAACCATTCCTCGTTTTACATTTAACCTAGACAATACCCTTGCAAGAGGTTCCACAAGACTTTCGTCATAGACGCCCAGAAGCTGAAGGTTCGCACTGGCAGGGTTTGATAAAGGTCCTAATATATTAAAGATAGTTGGTATCTTGATTTCACGTCTGACGGGTGCAACATGTTTCATTGCTGTATGATATTTTTGTGCAAACAGGAAACAGATCCCAATTTCCTGTAATAGAGCTTTGCTTTTCTCCGCCTCCGGTATCAGATTAACTCCAAGTGTTTCTAACACATCTGCCGTGCCACATTTGCTTGACGCTGCTCTGTTTCCGTGTTTTGCAACTTTAACTCCTGCCGCTGAAGCTACGATAGCCGCAAGTGTTGAAATATTAATAGAATGTGCACAATCTCCACCTGTTCCTACAATATCGATTACATCCATTTCATGCTCAATTTTCAAAGCATGCTTTCTCATTCCACCTGCACTTGCAGTAATTTCTTCGATGTTTTCCCCTTTTAAATGGAGCGCGGTCAGATAAGCCGCCATTTGCGACTGTGTTGCCTCCCCTTCCATGATTTCGTCCATAACTTGCGATGTCATTTCCGCATCCAGATCTTCGTGATTCATTAATTTTCCAATTGCTTCTACTATCATCCTGCTACCATCCCTTTCCCTTCCAAAAAAAACACGCAAAAAAACCCGTCCTTCACTGTTATGAAAGGACGGGTAAAATCTCCCGTGGTGCCACCTAACTTCATCCAAACGGATGCTCTCATTCATGTACGCTTCATACACTAGCCAGAATAACGTCTGGCGTTCCGTCTCCCCTACTCTCTTTCGATTTCAGTTCGCCCTCATAGGCCCATTCTTCATCTTTCCCAATGTCGCATTTCCACCCTCTGCAACTCTCTGTGCTTGTTCCTGATAAATACTCTTCCTAATCAAAGGTTTAATTTTTCTTATTATAAAGCCGTACTGTTCTTATGTCAATTTATTTTTTTATTTGACTTTCCCTCACAACCCGAATCAGCTCTAACACTTTTTCACCAATTTTCTGATAATCTTCTTCCAATGGACAACCTGCAAACTCAACTGGCTCTAAAAAATCCCACTTCATATTCCATCGTTCCATAATTTCATCCAGTTCTTTCTGTGCACCTCCAGACCAACCATAGGAACCAAAGCGGAATGCCTTTCTATTTGCAACTTTTTTTCGTCCTAACTCTTCCAGTGTTGCCGCCATCGGTGGAAACATTTTGTATTCGTAGGTTGGCATTGCAAGTATGATTCCCGTTGACGTCCAGGCCGACGTCAGAACCGTACCCCAGGAATCATTTGGAACCTGGTGGATATTCACTTTAATCGTTTCTTTTTCAAGCAGTTCCTTCACGTAATTGACCGCTTTTTCTGTCATTCCATACATAGAACTCCAGATAAAGGTGATTTCTTCTCTTGCACTCCCTTTTTGATAATCCGCCAAATGATCATACTCATCCAGAATCCGCTTTGCATCACGCCACATCAGTCCATGTCCAGGCGCAACTATTTTAATTGGAAATTCTCTGCATTTTGCAACTGCCTTTTTCACTGCCATTGTAAAAGATGCCAAAATATTGGAATAATATCTAATTGTTTCTCTTTGATAAACTTCCATTTCCAGATCCGTTAAATCATCAGCGTATTTTTTTTCTGATAATTTACCGAATGAACCAAATGCATCGCAGGAAAATAAAACACCCGTCAGACTGTCAAAAGAAGCCATTGTATCTGGCCAATGTACATTTGGTATCGACGTAAACTGAATCAGATGTCCCGCTCCAAGGTCAAGCGTATCGCCGTCACTTACGCAGGTTACATTTTCCGTATGTCCGTAGAAAGTGTTTAATAAATCTCTTGCCTTTTCACTACATAAAATCTTCACCGACTGATTGATTTCTCGAAACGCTTCAATCCATCCAGAATGATCTGGTTCCATATGGTTAATAATCATATATTCTATTTTTTCCGGGTCAATTTCCATAGTCGCAAGCAATTCAAACAATGTCTCAGGAACACCATCCCAGCCACAGAACCCATCTACAATTGCGGTTTTTTCGCCTTTGATGATATAGGTGTTTAATGAAACGCCCTCAGGCATTTCCCAGACTCCTTCAAATAGTATATTTTCAACATTAACTGATAACTGATAGGTATCTTCCGCAATTTTTAAAACGTCCATTTTCCTTCTCCTTCT
>CANRNK010000042.1 GCA_947631985.1 uncultured Lachnospiraceae bacterium
AGCCCATGTTCTATCTCTATTTCACATATTATTTTGGTTACTGATTTTAATGTTGCCATAGCGTTGCCACAAATTGATTATATTAATTTTCTAATTATTTTTCAACCTTGTTCGAATATCAGATGCACTATATACTACATTTGTGATAATAACCCTGTCATTGTTAATCACATAAAACACGGAATAATTATCAACTGGCATGAATCGAACTCCTCTTGCCTTTTCAGGTTCTGATTCTATAATTGGATATCGTTCTGGCATCGTATTTAGCAATAATATATTCTCCGCAATTCGATTATACTGCCCCAATGCATTTTCAGGCGCTTGCAATTGCACCGCGATATAATAATAGATCTCATCCATATCTGAAAGTGCTTCATCTGTAATTTCCACATTATAAAGTGTCATCAGATATGTGTCTCCCTAAACTTTTTAAATGCTTCCGTTGCATTTTGTACTTTACCTGCTTCCATGTCATCATATCCTTTTTGTAGTTTTGCACGCAAATCTACATCAGTCATAAGATCTGCATTAATTGCTTCTGGAGCCTTTGGCAATGTCACTGCAAATGGAATTCCTCCACTTAGAGATATTTGTTTTAAATAAATATCAATCGCTGTAGACATCGGCATTCCAAGTTGTGATAAAACTTCTTCCGCACGCTGTTTCACTGTTGGATTCACTCTTAAATTTAATGTTGTTGTTTTTTCCATAAGAATCATCTCCTTTTGTTTATTGTAACGCAATTGTCGTTACAATTCAACCCCGTTTTCAAAGAGTATTACCTGTTTTTTTATTCATTTTTCAAATTATGATTTTATCAAAAGATACTGCTTCCTCTTTTTTGGATCAGAGTTTCATTTCTATATCACAGAGTTTTGCAATTTCTGGTGAATGGGTAATTACAATTACATACTTATTCTTTTTATGAGCGATCTCCTTTAACACATTGAAAATTTCCATTGCTGTCTGTGAATCCAGATTTCCAGTGGGTTCGTCTGCCAGAATAACTTCTGCCTCCTTGCCTATAGCACATGCAATCGCTACTCGTTGCTGTTCTCCTCCTGAGAGGCAGTTCACATTACGATCCGCCTTTTCTTTTGTGATGCCAAGAGATTCTAGTATCTCATAAACATCTTCTTTTTGCTTTGGGTTTGCAATCTCAATGGAAGTCCTTACATTTTGGGCCGCAGTCATATAATCTAACAAATTAAAGTTTTGAAAAACAAAACCAACATATTTACTTCTGTATTTTCGAAAACCAATGCTTTCTATATTTTTACCTTCATAGGAAATTTCTCCACTATCTGGTTTTTCCAAACCACCTAGTAGGGATAACAAGGTAGTTTTACCTGCTCCTGAACGCCCAGTAATACCATAAACATTCCCTCTTTGAAAAATCATATTTCTTTTTTCAAGAACTATATTTTTTTCTTTTTTACTTTTATAACAAAAGCTAAGGTCCTTAACAGTAATTGCGTTATCCATATCCGATTCCTTTCCCCAAATACTAATGATGTTTTTTGATCTATTTTCTTTATCACCACTTACTATTTTTATTCAAAAGATAAATGAATGTAACTAAATTTCCAAAAATAATAATAATCGTCTCACTCCCTAATAAGAAGCAAAGATTCTGTATATTTAATATCTCTGTAAACGAATGTATCTGAATATCTTGGTAACTAAAAAAATTACCAAAACTATAATACAGTATTCCGCATAAACAGATGCTAACTAACATACCAACCAGGCAGGGAATATATACTTCCACAAATAGTTCTCCAACCAGTTGAATTTTTCTAGCACCTCTTGAAAGGAAAATGAAAAATTCACGTTTTCGCGTCATATTCTGATAGATTAAATAAAGTTCAATAATAAATAGTGCTGATACAAATAAAGTCCCTATGGTAATTTTTAGATACTGCTGCATACCCGAAAGAATGCTACTCTTTTTTACATAGTCATAGTTGTTTGTGATAATTTTGACCTGTTTAAAAACATCTTGATTACTATTTTTCATTTCAGCCAAGAAATTATCTGCATCTGCTGCTTTATTTAATTGAACCACCACCTCACAAAGTTGGTCCGCACCCCCATACTTTTCAAAGGTTTCTATTGGTAAAATGATTCGATTTTCATGATTACTTCTAGATGCATTTACATTTTTTTCCACTGCTGAAAAAACGCCCTTTACCCTGAATTCTATTGGATCTGTTGTACCTTCCACCTTAAGTCTTATTTTGCTGCCTACCACTAATTGATTGCTTTGCGCTATTCCCAAACTAATTAGCGCTACCTTGCTGTCACCATCTGCGTCTGTTATCTGCTCTCCATCTGTCAGTTCATAGATATGATTATAAAACCAATTATATTTTTCGCTATCTAACACTCCCATAATAGAAATATCTGGAATTTCTTCCTTGGAATGATAGGTTCCATTTGCAATCTGTATTGTCACTCCCATTTCTTCTTCTTTTTTGACCGTAAAAGAATCTGCATAGCCAAATACAACGGCAACTTTATTTATGATAAGATTCCCGTCATTTTGAATCCGATCGTTATGTTTCTGGTCATCGTTCATCAACCTAAGTAAATCACTTTCACTAAACGCATACCCTTTTTGAGCCTTACCATAACTAGTTTCTCCACTGCGGATTACTACTTCTCCTGGAATCGTTTTTTCATATTCTACTTGCTTCTTTTCCACTAATCCATAAAACCCTACTAATAGTAGAAGAAATACCGATAACACAACAAAAACTCCTGTAAGAAGTACGGTATTACCTGGTCTGCTTTTCATTCGAATCCATGCAGTTTTCCAAACCTTCATAAAATCAACTCCTTTCACTGGAAGCATTCAGTCGTATGGAATTTCCCCGGAGATTACAATATATTTCAAGTGCCAGTATAATTGGAATTAATATAAATAGAATGCCTAACAAAACCATACCGTAGACAGGATCTATATGAAGTGGAATGTTTTGATTTAAATTGCGGATGCTGGCAGAATTTTCACGTAACCCATTGTTAATATTTACCGTCTCCCCTGCTAACTCCTCTTTATCCTTATATTCTTGCAAATAGGTATTATATAAACTTACATAAGGTTTCATAATTTGAACATTAATAGGCTTTAGTGCGACTATGGATAATCCAAAAGCCAAAATAGTGCTTGCCAAAATAATAAGCAAATATTCCAGTAGACTCTGGCTTATTATTCTTCTTTTACTCTCACCACGGCTCTGGTAAATATAATATTCATAAGTTCTTTTATATATCAGAAGTGCACCAATGATTGCAATGAGTATCAGCATAACGAATCCAATAATCATTAAAATGGTAAAAGACAATCGATTCACCTCCGTAAGTGGCTGACTAACTGACGTTACCCATTCCAGATCCCAATTGTATTCGTACACTGCTGGGTTTCCCTCTAAATCCAAAGTGCCATCCAATAAAACAGTGTTCAATTGGTCAATTATCTTTGGTATCTCACTACTGTTTGACGTATACCCATAGACAATTTCCGGTGGTATCTTATAGGTATCCTTTAGTATTGATTCCGGAACAAAGATATAGTTTGCTGGGTATTCATCTACCCGCTCCGTTTTCTGCTGCAAGCCTGGGCTAGAAAAAATGCCTATGATTTCAAGGGTTAGCTCCTCGCTATTCGCCCCCAAGCTAATACTTACCTTATCTAAAGAAACCGTAATGGAATCTCCTAATTTCAGATGATTGGTATCTGCCAATTGTTTCGAAATAAGTGCCACTTTCTTCGTACTATCCGTGCTACTAATTGCCCTTCCATCTAAAAGCTCAAAACCACTTCCCGTAAAAAATGGCATCTTTTCTGAATCTGTCATAGCGTAAAGTCTGCAATTTGTTTCCGCATCCTCAATTCCTAATGCAGCCCATGTTTTTTCTAGTTTCTTTTTGTATGCTTGATAAGTCTCCTCATCAGCTACGTATGGCTTAACATCCTTTAGAAGAAAAATTTCCGTAGTAATAACATTAATATTCTCAATTGCATCAATTCCTTTTATTGCTTCAATATCCTGAACGGTAAATCGAGAAGGTGTTTGGGATTCTTCCTGCATTACCTTCAATATTGTAATGGAATTTCCAAGATATCGCTGTAAGCATTCAATTTGATTTTTAGAGGAATTCCATGTAAGAAAAACTATGAAAACAGCTGTGAATATGCATGTAAAAATAAGAAGCACAACTACCGTACGCTTCCAAAAATGACAAATTGATAACAATGCTCTATGTAGGATATTCATGCTGTTTCCCCCAACTATACTAATCAGTATAATGCCGTTTTTAAATTGTTAAACAATTATTAAAATTTATTAAAATTTTACCACAAATCATTGGTATTTACCACGGCAAGTTCTTACAATGGAGATCAGCGCATTTAAAATTCTTATTTCTTTATTAATCCACTAAATTTCTTGCTCCTTATTCTTCTGAGTCTCCAAATTTTGTTTCTTCGATTTCATCACTTTCGACTCCTCTTTCGCCCTTTCCAACCTATCTTTTATACTCACCCTCGCTTCCTTCTCAACCTCAGGCATTTTCTGTTTCTCCCACCATCCCTTGAATTGCTTCCAAGCTGCCGATACCATTTTCCCAATTGCACTTTTGGGTTCTTCTAGAAATGCATATCGCATAAATTCTTTTTGAACGGCTATATCCGTTACGGTCTTTACAAATTCATCCTCAGCTTCGTGCTTGCTCTGTTCCAGTATTTCAACTTCTTTCGTAAGATCTTGGAACTGTTCTTCTTTTTTATGAACAAAATATTCTTTGGACCAGTCAGAATTCCTGCCTCGCTCAATTGTTTTTATTTCTTCCCCCGCAAAGAGATCCGGATTCTGTTCCATTTCTTCCTCTGCTTTTTTATGCATTTCTTCCTGGATTATTGACAGCGTTTCTATAGTGAATACTTTTGTTTTTGCAGTCTGCTTTGCTAATCCTCGTTTGTACCCTGTCGCAACTGGTATCCCTACAATGTGCATGTGGGGAGAGGCTTCATCTAGGTGCAAAACTGCAGAAGCAATCTTAAAAGCCGGCACCAATTGTTCCAGTGCTTCTATCTGATTCTGAAATACCTCTTTCATTTTTACCTTTTGTTCCATTGACTTATCGGTCCAGAATTCCTTATCCCCTAGCTGAATAATCATTTCAGCTGCAACATCATTCTTTCCACTTTCTGAAACGTATTGTAGATAATCGTCAATCTGCCGATCGCTTCGTTTCCCTTTGTTATATTCTTTTAATGCTTCCTCAAATTCCTGATGATAAATCTGTTTTACATCTTCCAATATATTATTTTCGCCACGCAATACAATAATCTTTTCAGGACTATAATCGCTACTTTGATACTGGCGTAGATTATGCTTGCTTGCACCAGCCACTTTTTTAGTGGTGGTAAGAGCATGCTTTTTATTGGACAGATGAAGTGAATATGATATCATAATTCTTCCTCCCATCTGGACAATGAAAACCGTCGTAGACCCCTCGGAGAGACCCCGGGATAATGATGCGTAGTGTCATTATCCCTAGGGGGTTATCGATTGCGTAACATGACTGAAAACTATGTTGTTCATGGGGCAATCGGTAAGTCTTCGTAACCGGAATTCCATCGTCTTCTTTGTTGTTATTTACATGAGCGTGGCACGCTCCTGTTTTTATTCGTCAAGGATAATTACCATCGAAAGCTACCCGGTACTCCTCGCCTATCCAGGTACTCTTTTCTGGCTTTTTGTCTTTCTTCTTCCGTTGGTGCTGTTTTGTATTGTGAATATAATGATCGCATCGTAATCGAATCTAATTTTTTATTTAGTTCTTTCTCGATCTCTGTCTGAAGTTCATAATTTTCTAGGCAATGATATCTCATTAACTTAATAAATAGTTCTTCCGAAATCTGTATGTGTTTCATAATTATTTCCTTTCCGTGACGGTCGTGACGATAGTGACGATATTTTCACTACTGGCTCCGCTATCAAAAATACCGTCGCGACCGTCACACATCGTCACGCTTTTCAGTTTCATTGATCAATCGAATCTTTCTTCCGTTATGCCCTCTCATGCTCTCATACCGAATTCTATGCTCCAAATACAGTCGTTCCATGGAAATATTTAGTTTTCTTGTAAAAGCATTTGGCTGAATGTCCAGTTCTGGAATAAGTGCTAATAATTCAGATGCTGTTCCACACCATTTCGCTCCCGATTCCTTCAAAAACTCTGCAATAGACTCAAGCATCGGATCCGCTGGTTCCTTCCATAATTCTGTTTCTGCTTTGAGTAATTCCCAAACACATATTTCCCGATTAAACGAAAGTTCCAGTCTCTGATCCTGCTGATCACGTCCTGCCACTTCCAAAATGGCTTTATTCTCGGTTCGTTTTTCTTTTTGCATAATAAATGCGCCATCAGCAGCTCCCAATAATCCGTTTGTTCCCGATATCATGTCAAAACTATCCGAAGATTCCATTTTTCTGGTATGGTGTACTACTAAAAGACAAATGCCATGTGCATCGCTGAACTTTTTTAAGCTTGTAACAATTTCATAGTCACTGGCATAACTAAACTTATCGCCACCTGCTTCTCTGACTTTTTGAAGTGTATCAATGATAATCAGCCTGGTATCTTTATGTTCCGTAACAAATTGCATCAATTGTTCTTCCAATCCTTCTTTCAGATGTTTAGACTGTGTTGCAAAATGAAAATCAGTTGTGCTTTCCATACCAAACATTCGCGAAAGTCGTTTTTGAAGCCTCGCGTAATCATCTTCTAATGCCAGATACAAAACAGTCCCCTTTTGCACCGGATATCCCCACAAGGGAATCCCCTTACTAACATGATATCCAAGTTGTGCCATAAAAAATGACTTTCCCACTTTGGGTGCTCCTACAAAAAGATAGGTACCGTTATAAATCAGTCCATCTACAATAGGAATTTTAGGTGGATAAATTGTGTCATACATTTCTTCCATGGAAATGGTTTCTAGTGCATCTTGCCCGGCACTTACCGGGCACTTTTTCTCACTTTTTGTGGCTTGCAGATTGTTTTGTTTCCTTAAATTTGCTATAATCTTCGTAGTGTTTTTATTAAGTGACTGCTCCCCATTTGCGTCAACAGATGGATTTGGAACAGTCGCTTTTTCTTTTACTGTCATTCTTGTTCTCCTTTCAATCCATTTAGTGTTTCCGCAATCAATTGGATTGTATATAGCATTTCATCGCTGATTTCGCTCTCCTGCTTGGTTCTCTGTAGTTCCTCATAAATTCCTGCCATTTGATTTCTTAGAGCCTTATACACGCGTGTATTTCCCTGCACCACAACTTCTCGGTGTAAAAGCCTTCTCATAATATAATCCTGCTTGGTCAAACCGGATAAATTCACACAATCGTCTAAGAGTTTGGCTTCTTCCTCAGATACTCGAAATGCTACTGTTTTACGCCTCCATCGGCCATTACTATCCAAACTTCTTTCCATTTTATTCGTTCTCCTTTCCCATACGTTCCACATCTAATTTATCTGCCATTTCCGTTTGCCTTGTTGGAAAGAGATGTGCATATCGATAAGTAATATCAACACTTTCATGCCCTACTCTCTCTGCAATTGCCAGTGCTGAAAATCCCATTTCTATTAATAGGGAAATTGCACTGTGTCTCAAATCATGGATTCGTATTCTTTGAACTCCACTTTCTTTTGCTCCACGATCCATTTCATGATGCAGATAGGATTTGGTAATGGTAAATATTCTATCATTCTCGCCAACCTCATAGAGCATTCCGATATATTCCCGAATTTCTTCACTTAAGAATTTTGGCATCTTGATGGTCCGATTACTTTTTGGTGTTTTTGGACTTGTAATTACATCCCTGCCCTTTAATCTCTGATAAGATTTGTTAATCGTAAGATTACCTTTTTCGAAATCAAAGTCTGCCGGAGTCAAGGCAAGCATTTCACCCATTCTTACCCCACACCAGTAAAGTACTTCAAAGGCATAATAGGATAGGGGCTTATCCATCATTGCATCTGCAAATCTCAAATATTCTTCTTTTGTCCAAAACAACATTTCTTTTTGTTGCTCTCCTCCCATAGTTCCGGCTTTTTGTGCCGGGTTGGATGGTAAATGGTAAAATCTTACTGCATGATTGAATATGGCGCTTAGCTGTGCATGAATCGTTTTTAGGTAGTTTGAAGAATATTTTTCACCAGAAGGATATCGAAAAGCTAATAGTTCATTCTGCCAGGCAATTATATCTTTTGCTTCAATCTCTTCCATTTTCCTTTTTCCAAAATAGGGAAGTATTTTTCTTCGGATTACCGGTTCCTTGGATTCCCACGTATTTTCCTTAACCCTTTGTTTCTTGTCATTGGCATAAATTTCAAAGAAACTTTCAAAGGTCATATCTAACTTGGATCCCTGTTTTAAAAGTTCCTCTCTCTCCCACATCAGTGCTTCTCGTTTTGTGGTAAATCCTCTTTTCTGCGTTTGTTTGCGTTCTCCCATCCAATTTGAAAAACGAAATACAACTCTCCATTTATCTCCATCTTTGTATACAGCCATTGAATCACTCCTCTCTTATATATTTGCTTCGTTGTAACATACTTTCTTGTTAAAATAATTTGCATTTACTCTTCCAGCTACTGTGACATAACCCTTCTGATTCATTTCTTTGTTTAATTCTTTTACAATTTTATAAGCATATGACTTTGAAATTGACATTTCTTTTGCGACTTCATCCACCGTAAGAAATTTTTTATCTTCCATTTGGTTTCCTCCTTTCCGTTTATTTTTTTGCCGCTTTCTCTTACATGTTCCTGACAAGTTGCCTTTTTTGGTACTTTGTCGTTTTATCCCCCTTCGTACGCTCGCTTTCGGTCTTCGCGTACTTCCCCGGTTTGTAGATGCTTGTACGGTCATTTCATTTTCTTAACTTATTTTGTTTAAGTTATCTATTTGCTATGTTACTAAACATTTTGAGTTAAGTCAATAGGTTTGCATCTAAATTATTAACTTTATTTGTTTAGTTTCTTATTGCCATTCAAATTTACACATGCTATACTATCTTTAACAAATTTATTTAGGAGGCGTTATTATGGCAATCGGACAGCGCATTAAGTTCTTTCGTAATAGAAAAGGTTTTACACAAAAACAATTAGGCGAAACACTTGGTTTTCTTGGTAGAACCTCGGATGTCCGTCTGGCACAATATGAATCAGAAGCCAGAGTACCGAAACTCGATCTCATCAAAGAAATGGCTGGACTTCTTGGTGTAAATATGCGTGCTATCAATGTTCCTGATATAGATAGTTATTTGGGACTCATGCATACCTTATTTGCACTAGAAGATATGTACGGCATCAGAGTAGGCGAGATTGATGGAGAACTGTGCCTACGAATTGACAAATCTGTTACTGTCCCTGGTTCTACCCTAGGCAATATGCTTACCTCATGGAATCAGCAGGCTGAAAAGCTGGTATCCGGTGAAATCACAAAAGGCGAATACGATGATTGGCGTTATAATTATCCTGACAAAGACACTTCTCCACATTTTGCTAAAGTGATTTCTCCTGGCTTAAATGATTTGATCATGCAAGAACGTAAAAAAATAGAAAAAGAAGAACAAAAAGAAGCAAAGAAGAAAAAGAAAAAATGAGCACAAAAAAACCTTACCGACTTTTCATTTCGAAAATCAGTAAGGTTTTTTATATGTTATAAGATATAAAATACTCAAATAGTAGGTATCAAATGTTGCCAAATTGTTGCCATTTGCTAAACAAATATGTTTGCAACCCTCATAAATACTGGCTTTATTTTTCTAAATTACTATTCAAACTCTATCGTTGCTGGTGGTTTTCCAGTGCAATCGTACATGACTCTATTAACACCCTTCACCTCATTTATAATTCTGGTCGTCACTTTTCCCAATACTTCCCATGGGAGTTCTGCTGATTCAGCTGTCATAAAGTCGCTTGTTGTTACTGCACGGAGTGCAATTGCATAATCATAAGTACGTTCATCTCCCATGACACCCACACTTCTCATATTAGTAAGTGCTGCGAAGTACTGTCCAATCGTTGAGGCGATTCCTGCTTTAGAAATTTCTTCCCGGTAAATATAATCCGCTTCCTGAACAATATGAACTTTTTCTTCTGTCACTTCACCGATAATACGAATTCCAAGACCTGGTCCTGGGAATGGCTGTCTGAAGACAAGGTAGTCTGGAATACCAAGTTCTAGTCCTGCTTTTCTAACTTCATCTTTGAATAAGAGTCGAAGTGGTTCTATAATTTCTTTGAAGTCAACATAGTCAGGAAGTCCGCCCACATTGTGATGAGATTTGATGACTGCTGATTTACCAAGTCCACTTTCTATTACATCAGGATAGATTGTTCCCTGCACAAGGAAATCAACCGTTCCAATTTTTTTTGCTTCCTCTTCGAAGACTCTGATGAATTCTTCTCCGATGATTTTTCGCTTTTGTTCAGGTTCTTCAATTCCCTTTAATTTATCATAGAATCTCTCCTGCGCGTTGACACGTATAAAGTTTAGGTCATAGTGGCCTGCAGGACCAAATACTTCCTCCACCTCATCTCCTTCATTTTTACGAAGGAGTCCGTGATCGACAAAGACACAGGTGAGCTGTCTTCCAATGGCTTTTGATAACATAACTGCCGCAACAGAGGAATCGACCCCACCTGATAGTGCGCAGAGAACTTTTCCATTGCCAACTTTTTCTTTGATTGCCTGGATTGTCGTTTCTACAAACGCGTCCATTTTCCAGTCTCCCACACAGTTGCATATTTTAAATACAAAATTAGAAAGCATTTTCATTCCTTCTTTTGTATGCATTACTTCAGGATGAAATTGAACGGCATATAATTTTTTTTCTTTATCTTCCATTCCAGCTACGGGGCAAACTGGAGTATGCGCTGTAATTTTGAATTCGGCTGGTGCTTTTTCAATATAGTCTGTATGGCTCATCCAACATGTCGTTGTCTTTGAAATACCATCAAATAAAACTGATGTCACCTCAACCTCTACTTCTGTTTTCCCGTATTCACTCACTGGTGCTGTTGCAACTTTTCCACCAAGCAAATGTGCCATAAGCTGTGAGCCATAGCAGATTCCAAGAATGGGAATTCCCATCTCAAAAATCGCCTTGTCACAGATTGGAGAGTCCACTCCATAGACACTATTTGGACCTCCTGTAAAGATTATTCCTTTTGGATTCATTTCTTTTATCTTTTCAAGACTCAGATCGTAAGGATGTACTTCACAATATACATTACATTCTCTGATACGTCTGGCTATAAGCTGATTGTATTGTCCGCCAAAATCTAAAACAATGACTGTTTCTCTATCCATTCTATTCCTCCTAAAGGTAATTTCTTCGCAACCCATTATATGATACGGGTCAGGCAGTTGTCAAACAAAGTCGTTATTTGGGTTATGCTGCCTTTACTTTCTCGGGTTCAGCCTGACAGATTCTTTTCGCCCAGGTGCCTTTTACATAGCGAATCGTGAATACGATTGCTCTGAAAAACCAGTCGATGATCATTGCAATCCACACTCCAAATAATCCCAAATGGAAGAAATAGCTGAAAATATAGGCCGTGATAATGCGAAACACCCACATTGATACACCAGCTGTAATCATAGGCATAATGACATCTCCTGCTGCACGGAAGGTATTGGTCAGGGAGAAGGATGGAACCCATGAAATCAGCACCATAATACTGTGGAAGATAACTAACTTGAGTGCCAGTGCTTCCGTTTCAGGTGATAATCTATATATTTTGATAATAGAATCTGCGAAGAAATATAGGAAAGCAGAGAGTGCCATCATTGAAAAATAAGTGAGTTTCATTAATTTCATAGAATAATATCTTGCTTGTTTGATATCTCCTGCACCCACACATACAGACACTACCGAAAGCTGTGCATATCCGATTGCAATCCCCGGTAAAATATTAAAGAGTGTCATCGTATTTGCAACAGCATTTGCCGCAATGGAAATCGTTCCAAACGTAGAAATTAAACTTAATAAGAGAATTTTACCCAATTGAAACAGACTGTTTTCCATTCCATTTGGAATTCCAATATATAATATTTTCTTAATCATATGTCTTTCAAGTCTGATGTTCTCTCTGAACTGTCCTGCCAGGGTAATGACACGATCCGGCTTAAATAGCATCACTACAATGATAATTGCGGCTACCACTCTGGAAATCGTTGTTGGAATCGCAGCACCTTCAACACCTGCACCCATTCCATAAATCATAATTGCATTTCCAGATATATTAACAACATTCATTACCACCGAAACCCACATAGTAACCTTGGAATTTCCCATTGCGCGAAATATAGCAGCACCTGAATTATAAAAAGCAAGTGGGATGATGGAGACAGCCGTGATCAACAAATAAATCCTGGCGTTATACATGACTTCTGGTGTAATATTTCCAAATACCTTTGTTAAGATTATTTCATGGAGAAACAAGTAAACTACTGTAATAAAAGTTGCAATCACTCCCGACAACAAGAAAAGCTGCCAGGCTGACCTGCAGGCTTTTTCTTTGTTTTTTTGTCCTATATAATGACCAGCAACTACAGCTCCACCAGTTGCAATTGCGCCAAGAATATTAATAATTAAAATATTAATGTTATCAACCAGGGAGACTCCTGAAACAGCAGCCTCGCCAACACTTGCAACCATAATTGTATCTGCCATCCCTACTGCAATGCTTAGAATCTGCTCAATTACCAAGGGAATGATTAATTTTTTTAAATCTTTATTAGAAAACAAATAGTTCGTTTTAAAGACCTTCCTTCTATCAAATATTTTGTATCCACTTTTATCAGGATACAACACGACGCACTGCAACGATTGGTCTATAAGTTGCTGTTGAGATTTTAATTCCTGTTTTTACTGAACTCGCATGAACAATCTTATTATCTCCGATATACATTCCAACATGTCCTGAATAACAGATCAAATCTCCCGGTTGTGCCTGTGAAAAGTCTACTGCTGAGCCTACACTTCTCTGATCGGTAGAATTGCGGGGAAGATTATATCCAAAGCTCTTATAGACTGCATAGGTAAATCCTGAACAATCTGCGCCTTCAGTAAGACTGGTTCCACCTGCCACGTAAGGGTTCCCAATAGATTGACATGCATAACTTGCTATTTCTTTTCCAAGTGCACTTCCAGTAGCACTTGTGATTACCGTTGCGTAGGATTTATTGGTGGAAGGTTTTGCTGCTGCCGCTTTTTTCTTTGCTTCTTCTGCGGCTCTTCTTGCTTCTTCTTCCTGAATTTTCTTAATAGCAGCATTTTGTTTCCTGATGGTCTGGGCATACGCTGCAGCTTGTGTCTTCGCTTCATTAATTAGCGCTTCATAGTTCGAAGACTCTTCTTTTTTCTGATCCAACATTACTTGTAACTGTTCTTGTTCTGCTTTATATTCAAATTGTGTTGTCTCTAGCTCTGATTGTTCCGTTTCCAGAGATTCTTTCAAGTCAGCGACCTGCTGCTGTGTTTCCTGATATTGACACAGTAGATTTCGATCATAATCATATAACTTCTCAATGTACTCGGTCTTGTTTAACATATCCGTGAGACTTCTTGCTTCAAGAAATAACTCTACATAGGCACTATCGCCCTTTTCATACATAAATTTAATCCGTCGTTTCATCGCCACATACTGTGCTTCTGCGGATGCTTTTGCTGCACTATATGCAACCTGTGCTTTTTCAATTTCAATTTCTTTTGCAGCAAGCTCTTCTTCAATCAACGTGATATTACCCATGATTTCAACCAGCGAGGTATCCATATCCGCAATTTCTTCTTCAATGGCTCCTTGCTGTTCATCCAAAGCATCTGCTTTATTTTCTGCTTCTTCAAGTGCCTCCTGGGTAGCCTGCTGCTGCTTCCTAATATCAGAAATAGTGGCAGCCCGAACTGGCTCTGCCACTACAATACATCCTGTCAAGATTAGAGATAACAGTATATATGATTTTTTAGTTTTCACTGATACTATCACTCCCCTGTTTTTATATCACACATTACTCTGCTGTAGTTTCTTCTGTAGCTGCTTCTTCTGTTGCTGTTTCAACTGCTTCTTCTACCGCATCTACTGCTTCTGATACATTAGTTGCGTCAGGTTGTACCTCTTCCGTCACAACTGCATTCGTTCCAAGAAATTCAAGAACCTTGGTATTAATTAAGTAATATTCTATTTCTGATTCGCCAATTTCTTCTATCATTGCTTCTGCAGATTCGTAGCCATACATTGCCATGTTTTCTTCCGCAAAGGCTGTAATATCTTCACTTTTTACTGTTAATTTTTCTTTTTTTGCAATTGCTCTGACAACAAGCTCTTGTTTGGAAGCTTCCAGCGCCATTTCCTGTGCCTGTGCTTCAAACTCTTCCATTGTCATCTGAAGTTGTTCCGTTACAAAAGCTTCTCTTTCAAGTCCATAATATCCTGCATAGGTATCTGCGTTTACCATAGTCTGTTCTACATAATAATCAATTAGCTCCTGTGTAGGCTCAGAAACTGTTGCTGCAGCATAAGCATTCTGGAATGCTGTCGTCTGTACAGCCTGGTCAAAGCTTGTCTGCGCCTGTTCTTCAAGAAGTTCTTTTACATACTGCTGGTACTCTGCAACAGTTTTGCTTTCTGGAGAGAGTGTTGGTACAAGTTCATCTGTTAATTCAGGTACAACGGATTCTTTGATAGAATTCACGGTTACGGTAAAGACAACATCCGCTCCAGCCAGATCTTCTGATGTATAGTCTGCTGGAAAAGTAAGGTTCAAATCAAGTGTATCTGCAACATTAGAACCAATCAGTCCTTCTTCAAATCCTTCAATAAAGCTTCCTGATCCAATTTCCAGATCGTATCCGCCTTCTGCGGAGGATCCTCCTTCAAACGCTTCTCCATCTTTTTTCCCTACATAATCAATATTAACAAGATCACCTTCCTGAATGGCTCTTCCTGTAACATCCTGGTAGGTTGTCTGGCCTTCCACAGCTGTCTGAATATAGGTATCAATCTCTTCTTGTGAAACCTCGTCTTTTGGTGCAACTGAAACTGCAATTCCTTTATATTCTCCTAAAGTTACATACTTGTTAGGATTTAGTTCATCCCCACAGGCAGTCATTGTTGTCACTGCGGCAACAAGTAATGTGAATAACGCAATTCTTTTTTTCATTTAGTTGAAATCTCCTCTTCTGATTTATAAACAATACTTCTATTGTTATACCATAGTTTTCCACTTCATTAAAGCCTATTTTCGGAATTCACACTTATTTCATAAATACTTAAGCTTTACAATAATGGTGATAACAATCTGCAAAACTGTTCCTTGATTCTTATCTTCAAAGGTCTTCTGTCATATCTCGAACGTGTAATTCTGGTACAATATCGTAAATCATTTTTGAATATATCTTCCATGGTTCCTGCTTCAAGTTCTCCATAAACAGTAGCATTGACTTCAAAATTAAGTTGAAAGCTTCTAATGTCCATATTGGCAGTTCCGTAGCAAAATACCTTCCGATCAATAATCATACCCTTCGCATGTAAAAATCCATTATCATATGTGTAACAATTTGCTCCTGCCTGAATCATATCACCAATGTAAGAGTAGGTTGCCCAATACACAAAAGGATGATCCGGCTTACAGGGAATCATAATATTTACCTCAATCCCAGAATAGGCCGCAACCGTTAATGCACTCAGAATTGCTTCATCTGGTATAAAATAAGGTGTTTGAATATAAATACTCTTTTCAGCTTTGGTAATCAGTCTGAGGTAGTTATTCCTGATGTTCTGCATTGCTGAGTCAGGACCACTTGAAATGATCTGAATCTCACAGTTTCCCCTGCCTGCCTGTTGTGGTTGCAGGTATCTGTTATTTTTAAATAAATTCTGCCTGGATGCATAGTTCCAGTCAAGGATAAAACGGATCTGAAGATCATTTACTGCACTTCCTTCAATCCTAAGATGAGTATCTCTCCAATAGCCGAATTTTTTATCCTTACCAAGATACTCTCTCGCAACGTTGAAGCCTCCTACATAAGCAATCTCATCATCAATCACTACAATTTTTCTATGATTTCTATAATTGATTCGAAAATGAAATCTTCCCATCACCGCAGGAAAAAAGGTCACCGTCTGTATCCCAGCCTGCTGCAGTGCTCTCCAATACTTTTTTGGAATGGTACGACACCCCATCGCATCATAAAGGATTCGAACTTCTATCCCGGCTTCTGCCTTCTTCTTGAGCTCCTCTGCAATCCGCTCAAGTACCTCATCCTCCTTGATGATATAATATTGAATATGGATATGATGTTTTGCTTTTTTAATATCTTCTACTAGTGCATCAAACTTGCTCCCACCGTCGGTTATAATATCTAATTTATTATCATCCGAGACAACCGCACCACTGCATTTCAGATTATAGTAAATCAGATCCGTATACCCCGACACGTCCGGGTTTTTCTTTTCCATTTGTCTATGTACAATACTATATTCCTGTTGTCTGATTGATTCACTGATCTGGTCCTCAATCTCTTTGGTCCGGAACATCTTCCTCTTGTGAATATCTGTTCCCGCCAGCAGGTAAATGATAAACCCCAGTATCGGAATAGAATACAGAATAAGCAGCCATGCCCATACAGACTTCGGTTCTTTCCGCTGAAAGAATACGACAATAATAGAAAACAAAATATTTATTATAATAATATTGTCCAGCAAATGCTGTATCACTGATAAAAAGTTCATTGCAGTCTCTTCCATTTGCTCCCCCATATAATTTTACATATCACTTCATTATTTTTTATTACTTGTCTCATTATAGCGTATTTTCCTGAGCAATTCAATCAAGCAAAGGGTCGAGAATTCTTGCACTTTCTTCTAATCAATGATACAATAATCAACAGTTTCATTTATTATTAGGAGGTATCTCGTGAATACGTTAACAATTGTTTTACTATCTATTTTAGTGGTTCTAATCATTGCAGTAGTGGTTCTCTATTTTTTAGGAAGAAGAACACAGAAAAAGCAAGCCGAGCAGCAGGCGCAGATTGAAGCAAACAAACAGACAGTCTCTATGCTTATCATTGATAAAAAGCGAATGAAGATGAAGGATGCTGGTCTGCCACAGGTTGTAGTTGACCAGACACCAAAACTTCTCCGTGGTTCAAAACTACCTATCGTCAAAGCAAAAGTGGGACCGCAGATGATGACCTTGGTATGCGATGAGAAGATATTTGATTCTGTTCCTGTAAAAAAAGAAGTAAAGGCTGTTGTCAGTGGCATCTATATTATTGGTGTAAAAGGGCTTCATGGTTCTATCAAAGTACCAGAACCAAAGAAAAAGTCTTTCTGGAAACGTGCAGTGGATACGATTCAGGAAAAAGGTGGCGCAAAGCCAGTAAAATAAGTAATTAAAATAAAAAGAGACTGTTTGATGTGACCCCAATAAGTTAGACTTTATAGCGAGGCAGTATTTTACTGCTTCGCTATT
>CANRNK010000043.1 GCA_947631985.1 uncultured Lachnospiraceae bacterium
GTTCAACTACTGGTGAAGGAACTGGATGCACTTAGGGGAGATTCCTTTCATGGAAAGATGAATGAAGAACTCTTAACACGAAAAGACGAGTTTGGTGCGATTGGGAAGTCACTACAGGAAATGAAGAATCAGCTTCAGCAGTACCAAGAAGACCTGCAGGAGTCTCTCGAGGAAAATATCGCAGCCAATGAAGAATTAAGCCAGCAAAACGAGGAATTAATTGAAAACGAAAGACTCATCAGTGATAGTTTACAGTATAGCAATTCTTTGATAGAAGCGTTTCCAGACCCTGTATTTGTTATTTCAAGAGAAGGGGTCCTCCTTGACTGTCAGGGTGATTCTAAAAGTCTGTTCTTTTCAAGAGAGCACTTTATAGGGAAAAAAATTGTAGATGTACTTCCACCGGAGATTGCAAAGCAAGCCATGGAGGCAATCCAGGAAACGTTACTTACGGGTAACATGCAAAAAATTGAATACCAATGGTCACGTAATCAGGAGACAGAGTTCTATGAGTTACATATTGCACAGTGGTATGAGGAAAGACTGATCGCAATAACACACAATATGACAGAAATAGGTAATTATATTAGGGAAATAGAGTATGCGAGCTTTCATGATCAACTGACAGGGCTGTTTAACAGGAGTTATTTTGATAAAAAGAGCAAAGAATTAATTCAGACAATAAACACTCCAATTAGTATCATCATTTCAGGTCTGAATGGATTAAAAATGATTAACGATTCATTCGGACATACGCAAGGGGATACAATGCTCCAAAAGTATGCAGATATTCTGAAAGAAACGATAGGTCAGGACCAGTTAAACTGCAGAATAAGTGGGGACGAATTTGTAGCGATTCTACTACATGCGGATGAGGAGAAAATCAAACAGCTTATCATAGATATCACGCATAAATGTAGTATGGAAAGAGTAAACAATGTTGATCTCTCGGTTGCATTTGGTTATGCAATTATGGGGGAGGAGAACCTCACTTTTCAAAAAGCAATGAAGATTGCGGAAGATCATATGTACCAGAATAAATTATATGCATCTTCGAGTCGAAGAAGTGAGACAATCGATATCATTTTAAGTACTTTGCATGAGAAAAACAAAAGAGAAGAGAAGCATTCCCGCAGAGTGGCTGAATTATGTGCAGAAATGGCACAGAAGATGAGCTTTGAGGACGAAGAAGTAAAGAAAATTAAAACTGCAGGAATTCTACATGATATTGGCAAAATTGGGATTGAAGAAAGTCTGCTGAACAAGCCGGGAAAATTAACAGAGGAAGAATATTCTAAAATTTGCAAACATGCTGAAATTGGATACCGGATCTTAAATACCGCACCTAATATGACTGAGATTTCTGAGATTATCCTTTCACACCACGAACGATGGGATGGATTGGGTTATCCCAAAGGCATTAAAGGGGAAGAAATTCCGCTTTTTTCCAGAATCATTGCAATTGCTGATTCCTATGATGCCATGACAAGTGACCGTAGTTATAGGGCAGCTTTGTCTGTGCAAATTGCACTGGAAGAAATAAGAAAAAATGCGGGGACGCAGTTCGACCCTGAATTAGCAATATTCTTTGCGGAACATATTGCCTGATTTTTCAAAACATGCTAGGATTTAGAGTCTAACCGATTACGGATTAGAAAAGTAAAATAGAAACTTAATAAAACATTAATTTTTTTCTTGGAGGGCATTTATTTGGACACACTCATTTATACAACACTAAACCGATTTCCACTGTTAGGATTATTATTTGTAATTGCAATTTCACTTTTTATTCTAAGCAAGGGTGCTGATATTTTGGTTGATGAGGCGGTAAGTCTGTCAATCAGATCTGGAATTCCAAAGATGATAATAGGTGCAACGATTGTATCACTTGGTACGACATTGCCAGAAGCAACCGTATCTGTTGTTGCTGCGATGAATGGGAATCCGGACCTTGCACTTGGTAATGCAATTGGATCAATCATAACTGACACTGGATTAATTCTTGGGCTTGCAGCAATTATTGGTACACTTACAATTGATAAGCAGATTGTAAAACGGCAGGGTGTAATTCAAATTGCAGCAGTTCTTCTGTTGACGTTAGTTTCCCTTCCAATTTGGCCATTCTATGGTGTGGTACATCAATGGGTGGGTTGGGTATTACTTGCTTTGCTAGCAGTATATTTATATGTTTCTATGAAATGGTCCAAAGCATCCGCAAGTGTGACAGAACAGAATCAGACAGATGAAGTGTTGAATGAGTTGTTTGATGAGGCTGTGGAAGATAGCAAAAATCCGATTGCATTACAACTTGTCAAGATCATTTTTGGTATTGCACTTGTGATCGGGGCTTCCAAAATATTAATTCCATCAGTTGAAATTTCAGCGGTCCGAGTGGGAATTCCACAAAGTATAATAGCAGCAACGTTAGTTGCATTTGGGACAAGTTTGCCAGAACTAATCACAGCAATTACTGCGGTGAGAAAAGGGCATGGAGAATTAGCAATCGGAAATATCGTTGGGGCGGATATATTAAATGTCTTATTTGTTGTTGGTGGTGCTGCGGCGGTAACGCCACAGGGATTGAGTGTTCCAGAGAACTTCTACCTTGTCAATTATCCAGCGATGATATTAATCGTTCTTGTGTTCCGGATATTTTCAAAAAACAAAAAAGGAATTATTACAAAAGCACAGGGGATTATATTAACTGCCTTTTACGGTGTTTATTTATTGCTGAGTTATTTGTAAATTGTGATAGGTATAATTTATTACTTGATTCGAGTGAAAGGGACAGAATATGAAATATACATTAGACTGGAAAGAATATGCAAATACAGCAAGACAGATGGTAGCAGAGGGGTGTGTTTTATTAAAAAATGACAGAAATGCACTTCCGCTAGAAGAGGGAGAATGTGTCAGTGTATTTGGCAGAATTCAATTTGATTATTATAAAAGTGGAACAGGTTCAGGCGGTATGGTTAATACACCTTACGTTGTAAACATACTGGATGGATTGAAAAATTCAGGGAAAGTATCTTTCAATGAAGAACTGCTCAGTCTATACAGAGAATGGATCAAAGAAAATCCTTTTGACCAGGGCGTTGGATGGGCACAGGAACCATGGTGTCAGAAAGAAATGCCTTTAACGGAAACGCTTGTAAAAGAGGCGGCAAAAAAATCAAGAGCAGCGATTATTGTGATTGGAAGATCAGCAGGAGAAGATAAGGACAATAGTGCAACACAGGGAAGCTACTTGCTAACAAAGCAGGAAGAGGAAATGCTGGCACTTGTGTGCTCGAATTTTGCACGTTCGATTGTAGTATTGAATGTGGGTAGTATTATTGACATGAAGTGGGTGGAGAAATACCAGCCTGCTGCGGTCATGTATATCTGGCAGGGTGGAATGGAAGGTGGAAATGGAATTGCGGATGTTTTAACGGGGAAAGTGTCTCCAAGTGGTAAACTAAGCGACACGATTGCGTATGACATCAATGATTATCCATCGACGGCAGATTTTGGTGATTTAGAAAAAAATTATTATACAGAAGATATTTATGTGGGTTATCGTTACTTTGAAACAGGGGCAAGAGAAAAGGTATTATACCCATTTGGTTTTGGATTGTCTTATACAGAGTTTGCATATGAAAATTGCTTCTTTCAGGTTGAGGGACAAAAGATTTCCTTAAAAGTCAAAGTGACGAATATTGGAACGGTAGCGGGAAAAGAAAGTATCCAGATTTATGGATGTCCACCACAGGGGAAACTTTTCAAGCCACTTCGTAACCTGTTGCGTTTTATGAAGACGAAGGAATTACAGCCAGGAGAGGAACAAATAGTTGAGACTGATTTTTCGATTTCAGAACTGGCATCTTTCGATGAGGATGGCCGTACAGGCCATAAGTCCTGTTATGTTCTTGAAGCAGGTGTATATGAAATTTTGGCTGGAAGCAGTGTGCGTAACACAAAGAGCGCGGGAAGTGTAACGCTTGATCAGCTTGTCGTGACACAACAATGCCAGGAAGCCTGTGCTCCGGTAAAACCATTTCAGGCGCTGTCATTTAAACTGTTATCAGATGGTAAAATCGTAAAACAAAAACGGGAAGTAGCACTTCGCGAAATAAACCTCCTGGATAGAATCAATCAAAATCGTCCCGTTGCAAAAGCGTGCGCAGGTGATCTGGGCTACAAACTAAGTGATGTAAAGGATGGGAAAGTACCACTGGATGAGTTTTTATCCCAATTAACAGATGAGGATTTAGTTCATATGACAAGAGCAGAAGGTATGTGCTCTAGTAAAGTGACACCAGGTATCGCGGGTGCGTTTGGCGGAATTACAGACAGATTAAAAGGATTCGGGATTCCAGCAGCAGGTTGTGCAGATGGACCATCCGGTATCAGGATGGATTGTGGGACAATGGCTTTTAGTCATCCAAATGGAACCCTGATTGCATGTAGTTTCAATACAGAACTGACAGAAAAATTATATGAATTTGAAGGAAGCGAGCTTCGCAAGAACGGGATTGATACGTTGCTGGGGCCTGGAATTAATATTCATAGGAATCCTTTAAATGGTCGTAATTTTGAATATTTTTCAGAAGATCCGTATCTGACTGGCGCGATGGCAGTAGCGCAGCTTAAGGGAATGCACAAATATGGAGTAACAGGAACGATTAAGCATTTTGCATGCAATAACCAGGAGCTGGGACGTCATACTGCGGATGCAATTGTATCCGAGAGAGCGCTTCGTGAAATCTATTTGAAAGCATATGAACTTTGTGTAAAAGAGGCGGGTGCATATTGTATCATGTCTACCTATGGTCCGATGAATGGAATCTGGACGGGGAGTAATTATGATCTTCTTACAACAATTCTTAGGAACGAATGGGGATTTGACGGCATTGTTATGACCGACTGGTGGGCGAGACTAAATGAAGAAGGGGAAGATGGTTGCAGAGAAAACACAACGCCTATGGTAAGGGCACAAAATGACTTATATATGGTATGTGGAGATGCAATTCGAAACACCAATCAGGATAATACGGAAACCGGACTTGCTGAAGGGAAAATAACAAGAGGGGAATTAATTCGAAATGCGGCAAATATCTGTCGTGTTATTATGAAGTTCCCAGTAATGGATGCTTTCCTTGGAAAACAGGATGAAATAACAGAGGTCAATGTACCAGAGAGCAAAACAGCACCTGTTATCATACAACCATCGGCCAAGCTGATTACAGAGACAGTACTTGATATTAGTGGTCTTTTGACAGAGGCAGGAAGTCATAATCAATATGCTGTACATATTCCACATCGTGGTAACTATCGTTGTAAGATCCGGATGAAATCTGACCTTGGAGAGGTTGCACAGATGTCCTTAATTATTTCCCTGAACAATCATCCAATGGCTTCCATGACAATCAATGGAACAAAAGGGCAATGGATTGAAAAAGAGTTTGCATTTGATATCTTTGGAGCGGTAGATAATTACATTGATTTTTATTTTGCACAGAGTGGAATCATTGTGGATGAAATAGTAATCAATAGCGTAGAATAGAAAAATCCCCCATAAAGGGCACAGTATAATAATACTGTATCCGATATGGGGGGTTTTTATAGTTCATAGAAGGCTTTTTCCTGTAACAGCTCCGATGGAATCCCAACAGAGGCAGCTGTAAGTTTTTTGTAAATCATATCAAGTCGGTTTAAGGCTTGTGACATTTTAAGCTCATATTTACTATTTAAATCTGCGTAAAGAGGATTCGCGTGCAACTGATCTCTAAGAGCATATGAGAAAGGACAGTAGGCGTAAAAAACAGCTCTTGCAACTTTGTTTAACCGTGGAGATCCGTTGCTTTCATAGAGAACCCAGGTGATATAATCTCTGACAAACAGTTCGCGGTAACTATTTTTTGCTTTTAATAAATTCGATTTAATCTGCTCTTTGGCCTGGACTGAAAGGTCGTTGTTCTTCTTGTAAAACTGGACATAATCGCAATAAAGACTTGTCAGGGATGGGTCGGATACGTCGTTCCAGCGACTGCCCTGAATCCGTTTACACATTTCCCATCTGTATTCTGCGGTCAATCTTAGGAGAAGCACATCAATGTCTGTAAGACAAAATGTGGATAGCATAAAGCGCGCAGGGGTACTTCGTTTTTTTCCTTCTATTTCCTGCCACATCAAACCTCGATTTCCGACATTTGGCATTAAAATGATATCGGGGAGAACTTCCTTGTGAACGATTTCCTTGTTGATTTTAATTGCAGGATTGCTGTAAATAATTTCTTTATAAAAAGCAGAAAAATCAATGGAACGAATCTTTCCCAGGTTTTCGTTGATCACACCTGCATCCAAACGGCAGGAAGAGAGAGATTTGAGAATATTTTCTTCACACAGAACCGGACAAAAGGTGGTGATTCTGCCAAAGGTCACTTTGTTGACTACGGGGAACATATTTCGCAACTCATAGAGACATTTTTGAACATTATCCCGTAAGAGACGCTGTTCCATATCAGCAGTAATCTGTCCAGTTGTTTTCATTTCATGAATGTATGCAGTATAGTCCACATCGAACTCGTTGCGGGAAGGTTCCTTTTGACCTGTGTAAATCATCAGGAGCCATTCGTAAAAGGTATAGATTCCAGCAGAGGAATCCCCTTTGAACTCATTTACGAAAGAATAAAGGTATGTGGTAGAATCAAGTCCTGCAAGTACTTCGTCAACATAACCAAAGTTTAGAAACATCTTGATTACAGTTGGGACATGACTATCGGTTGCGCTTACTTCGAAGACAGCAATATAAATCTCATAAAAAAGCTTGGTAATCTCATGACGCAGAGCCCTGGCTTTTTCATCGTCAGCATTTTTGTCTGGAAGATGCTTCCAGGCAATAATACAATCCCGAAAGGCCTGGCTAAGATCCGGAGGACAGTCAGCATAACTTAAAATCATCTCAAGGGATCCTGACAAATTAGATAATGCAGCTCTTTTCTCCAACGGAGCTTCCATTTCTGCGGACATAGCAGTATTAGCAGCCTGGCTGACCTTTGCCTGAGATATTTTTTCTTTATACTCGTTCATGCGCTTGTTAAAATAAGCGATATCGATACCGGGATTGCCCTCCAGTTGAATGGCAAGTCTGCTGATAGTGGCATCGAGAGCCTGGTAGTCAGAGGGATTCTTTGAGGCGGACACATAAAGCTCTGTCAACATTCCAAATAAATCAAGCCTCTGGCTATTCAGTAAAAGAGAAGATAAGTGGTTATTATAGAGATTAACTTTTTCACTTGCCTGAAAGATTTTATGAATATCATCACAAAGCTTACACAAATATCCACAACCAATTGCGGGATTATTCTGAAAAATGAGATTTTTTGTCTGGTTTTCCAAAGAACGAAATGCTTCATAATATTTTGTCTCCCATTCACTGATTGCTTCGGGAGGAGTCATCGGATTGAGTGATTCAAGGCTTTCCATCACGTTAACAGGTTGTCCCAATGATTCACACATATCCTTATAATCACGGTAACTGTCATTTAAATACCGATAAAGATTGTCTGAGAAGAAAGAGGAGAGAACATGCATATCCATCAATTCACAAATCTGCCTTGTCATGGAGCTAATAAATAGAATAGAAAGTTCACTGTTTTCACGGAGCAGTTGCAATAGATCATCCGGATCCATACAAGGATAGAGCAAAACCGTAGTGTCTTCCAGTGTCGTATAACTGCAGGTATGTTGTCCGCTGCAAATATCATACAATCCAATGGCATCCCCGATTTTCAATGTCATTTCACCGAGGGGAAGTGTTAGGCTGATAGCACCTTTTGAAATAAGGCCAATGTACTCTACCGGCTCATTTGTCTGAATTATGGTAGTCCCTTTTGAGAATTCTTTTGCTGCCATTTTTATTCCTCCATTTGTTACGTATAATTATACTATATGTGATTTTTTTTACAAGGGAGAAATAAGAGCGAAGTCGCTCGAAAAAAACTAATTTTCCGAATAATTTCGTGAACTAATAGTGTCTTTTTCACTTTTTTATGTTAAAATAATGTAACACAGTCTGGAAAGGATCAGGAGAACATGGAGAAAGAGAGACTTAGTATAGACGAGATTACACAGGAATACAAAGAGAGTGTTTTAAAACTGATTCGGTATATCCCATGGATGGAGTCAAAGCAGGGAAAGAGAGTTGGTTCTTCTTATGAAGGAAATGGGGTCGATAAGATAACTCTGTCAATTCCGGTATATGATTCAACGCTACTAAGCTTTATTAAGGAAGCGAAGGATACCAATTTAATGGATCGCAATTATGCCTATGCTTATTCCAGATACAGAATGAAAACGGATGAGGATGAATTGAGGTGTATTGCTTCTGCCAAGATTTCAGATATGGCATTGCTAAAAGGAATTTTGTCGAAGTACGTATATAGAGGGATGACCAAAGCAACTGTTTGGAATGAAGGGATAGAAAATGGAGTACTGCTTGCTACATTACATAAAATGCAGGCTTTAATTGAGTTTTATGAGGGAACACCATTAGAGAAATAACCGGGGATAGGAGTACATCATGGGCGACAAGTCATTGCAGAAGAAACAATTCATCTTGGAAAATGCACGGGAGATTTTCATGGTCAAGGGTTATAAAAATGTGACAATGAAGGATATCGTGGATAAATGTGAGATTAGCCGTGGTGGACTTTATCTTTATTTTAATAGTACAAAAGAGGTGTTTGAAGAAGTGCTGAAAATGGAAGTATCGGAGACAGATGATATTTTTCAGGATGCTATTGGAGAAGAAGCATCCAGCATGGACATCCTTCTTTTATTCTTTAAGGAACAAAAAAAGGAGCTTCTTAGAAAAAGGAAGAACCTGACAACTGCAATTTATGAATTCTATTTCGAGAATAAAGTTGCCAAGAAAGAAAACAGTATTAGACGGCAATTTGATGTTGCGGTAAAGATTATGCAACAGTTAATTGAAGAAGGCGTGGCAAATGGGGAATTCTTTTGTGATAATCCACTTGCGATGGCAAGAAATATTATGTTTGTAATTGAAGGTCTTAAAATTTCTTCCCAGACAATGGGAATTACAGAAGAAATGATTGATTCGGAATTTGGATATATTGTTCAGTGGCTGGCACTGGAAGAATAAACGACATGCTTCAGGGACGAGCACCTTGGGGCATTTTTTATGGAGAAAGGGATGGTGATTCTTATGATTGAAACAGTGATTGCAATCGGATTACCTGTCAGAGAGAATCTGACAATTAGAAAGAACAGGTTGCAGCCTGTTAGTGCAAGATCTAATATGCCTAGAATTTCAATTGTAACAGGAATTCATGGGGACGAATTGGAGGGACAGTTCGTCTGCTACGAAGTAGCCAGAAGAATAGAGTGTGAGAAAGAAAAACTAAAGGGAATCGTAGATTTATATCCTTGTCTGAATCCACTTGGAATGGACGCGGTGTATCGAAATGTTCCGAAAACAGAAATTGATATGAACCGGATGTTTCCAGGAAATACGGAAGGACCAGTTATTGAAAAAGTGGCAGCCGCAATCATTGCGGATATTGCGGGTTCTGATGTGTGTATTGATCTTCATTCCAGCGATACTTTTATCAGGGAAGTTCCACAGGTACGTCTGAGTGAAGTGTGGGCAGAGCAGCTGTTACCTTATGCGATTCATATGAATGTTGACATGATCTGGAAAAATGCGACAAAGACAGTGGATGAATCAACCCTTGGATATAGTCTGAATATGCTGGGAACGCCAACGATAGTGGTGGAAATGGGAATTGGAAATCATATTGACCAGAAAAACGGAAAACAGCTTGCAGATGGTATTTTTCAGATGATGTCACATCTTGGAATCTGGGATGAGGAACCAGTACAGCTTAGAAAGCCATTGGTGTCGAAGGATTCGGAAATTGAATTTATCCGTGCAAATGCAAGTGGGGTGTTTCTCCCAAGTATTGCATACCATTGTGAAGTGGAAGCAGGAGATAAAATTGGAGAGGTGGTCCATCCTTTAACTGGTGAAATCGTCCAGTCTTACTATGCACAAAATACAGGCCTGGTTTTCTCGCTGCGGGAATATCCAATGGTATATGCGGGGTCATTACTTGCCAGAATTATAAAAAAGTCCGAAGAAGTGATTTAAAAAAAGAAAAGTGAGGGTATGATTATGTTTGTTGACACAATTTGCACTTATCAATCTCCCTACCGGGAAGATTTCACAATAAAAGGATATCGATTTGGAAAAGGAGACAAGGCTGCATGTATTCTGGGTCCAATCCGTGGAAATGAAATTCAACAGCTCTATATTTGTTCGCAACTAATCAAAAAACTGAAAGAATTAGAGGCAAATAACTGCATCAACTCTGGAAAAGAGATTATGGTGATTCCTTGTGTGAATCATTTTTCCATTAATACGAGCAGTAGATTTTGGGCAGTTGATAACACCGACATCAACCGAATGTTTCCGGGAACGGAATATGGGGATACGACATCCAGAATTGCAAGAGATGTGATGGATGCGATTCATGAATACACGTATGGGATTCAGTTCGCGAGCTTTTACATGAGCGGGGAATTTGTGCCCCATATCAGAATGATGGAGACAGGATATCAAAACACTTCTCTGGCAAACCTGTTTGGACTTCCCTATGTCATGGTGAGAAAGCCCAAGCCAATTGACACGAAGACGTTGAATTTTAACTGGCAGAATGAGGAGACCGCCGCATTTTCTGTGTATACCAATCGAAATGACACGATTGATCCAATCAGTGCAAGGCAGGCAGTGAGCTCCGTCCTTCGATTTTTAACGAGAATGGGAATCGTAAAATATGAAAGTCATAGCGGATATATTAGTCACATCATGAAGGAAGAGGACCTAAGCAATGTGTATACCAAAGAGGCAGGAATCTTTCATAATTACGCAAAAGCTGGACAGGAAATCAGATATGGAGATCTCATGGCTGAAATTACAGACCCTTATGAAGGCAATGTTCTTGAAAAAATTTTGGCACCAACAGATGGAATTGTCTTCTTTATGCAGACAGAACCACTTGTGAATGAAAGCGATATTGTGTATAGAATGATCCATAGATTGCATGAATGAAAAAACAAGCATTGAAAAAAATGAGGAAATCAGTATAATAAATATGGCGCATTGAAAAGTGTATATCTGGTAGCACGACAAAAAACGGAGGATTGTCATGGGAAATGTAAAACGCATCTATGTAGAAAAAAAGGAAGCCTTTGCAGTAAAAGCAAAAGAACTGCAGGAGGAAATCGGGGGATTTCTGGGAATTGAGCAGGTCAGAAATGTCCGTGTTTTTATTCGGTATGATGTGGAAAATCTGCCAGATCAGATATTTGAATCAGCATGCGGAACCGTTTTTTCAGAACCTCCAGTTGATATTTTACACCTGGAAAAGATTGAAATCCCAGAAGATGCGCATGTATTCAGCGTTGAATTTTTACCGGGACAATTTGACCAGAGGGCGGATTCGGCAGTACAGTGTGTGAAGTTTTTACAAGAAGATGCGGAACCGATTATTAAGACCGCAGTGACCTACTTGATAGAAGGTAAGATTTCTGATGAAGAATTTGAGAAGATAAAAGGGTATTGTATCAACCCTGTTGATTCGAGAGAAACTGGAATGAACAAACCGGCTACACTTGTTACAGAATTTGAAGATCCAGATGATGTAGAGATTTTGGATGGCTTTGCAAAGATGTCAGAGGAAGGACTTACTTCTCTCTATCAGTCATTACACCTTGCAATGACATTCAATGACTTCAAACATATTCAGAATTATTTTCAAATGGAGGAGTCCAGAGATCCTTCCATGACGGAAATCAGGGTTTTAGACACCTACTGGTCTGATCACTGCCGTCATACAACGTTTTCAACAGAATTGAAACATATTACATTTGAAGATGGCTATTTCAGAACGCCAATTGAAAAGACTTACCAGAGCTATCTGGATGCCAGAGAAGAAATTTTTGAGGGACGCAAGGATAAGTTTGTCTGCCTTATGGATCTGGCTTTGATGGCAATGAGAAAATTAAAAAAAGAGGGAAAACTGCAGGATTTGGAAGTATCAGATGAAATCAATGCCTGCTCAATTGTTGTCCCTGTAGAAATAGATAGAGAAGATGGAAATGGTCCTGAGACAGAAGAATGGCTTGTACTGTTTAAAAACGAGACACACAACCATCCTACAGAAATCGAACCGTTTGGTGGTGCCGCAACTTGTCTGGGTGGCGCAATCAGAGATCCCCTTTCTGGACGTGCGTATGTGTATCAGGCAATGCGTGTCACGGGAGCTGCAGACCCTACTGTTCCGGTAGAAGATACGATGAAGGGGAAATTATCCCAGAAAAAGCTGGTGCGCGGTGCAGCAAGTGGTTATTCTTCTTACGGAAATCAGATTGGGCTGGCAACCGGTCTTGTTAAGGAAGTTTATCATCCTAATTATGTGGCGAAGAGAATGGAAATCGGAGCTGTTATGGGTGCAGCGCCAAGAGGGAATGTCATTCGGGAAACGTCTGATCCTGGAGATAGCATTATTTTGTTAGGGGGAAGAACTGGACGTGATGGATGTGGAGGAGCGACTGGCTCTTCAAAAGTACATACCGAGGAATCGATTGAAACCTGTGGTGCAGAAGTTCAAAAGGGAAATGCACCAACTGAGAGAAAGATACAGCGCTTATTCAGAAGAGAAGAAGTCAGCAGATTAATCAAGAAATGTAATGATTTTGGGGCAGGCGGTGTTTCCGTTGCAATTGGCGAGTTAGCGGATGGACTTATTATTGATTTGGATAAAGTACCCAAAAAATATGCAGGCCTTGATGGAACAGAACTATCAATTTCAGAGTCCCAGGAGAGAATGGCTGTCGTTGTAGATCCTGCGGATGTAGCGCAATTTTTAGTTTATGCACAGGAAGAAAACCTTGAGGCAGTAGAAGTTGCAGTGGTTACAAGTGAAAAAAGACTGATTTTAAAATGGAGAAATCAGGAGATTGTGAATTTGTCCCGCGCCTTCTTAGACACCAACGGAGCGCACCAGGAAACAGATGTCACAGTCACGATTCCAAGACCGGAAGATAATTATCTTGAAAAGATAGCGTTACCACAGGTTGAGGCGGCTCTCGTAGCAGGAGATGTCAAAACAGCATGGCTGGCAACCCTTCACGACCTGAATGGATGTTCCCAGAAGGGACTCGTTGAAATGTTTGACTCTTCCATTGGAGCAGGTAGCGTTCTGATGCCATATGGTGGGAAATACCAATTGAGTGAAACACAGACAATGGTTGCGAAGCTCCCTTTGTTAAAAGGAAAAACAGATACAGTAACCATGATGAGTTATGGGTTTGACCCAAATCTTTCCTCTTGGAGTCCTTACCATGGGGCAGTGTATGCAGTTGTTGAATCTATGGCAAAAATCGTTGCAAGTGGTGGTGATTACAGTAAAATCAGATTTACATTCCAGGAATATTTTAGACGTATGACAGAAGATGCAAGCAGATGGAGTCAGCCGTTTGTGGCATTACTTGGAGCATACGATGCACAGATTGGATTTGGATTACCTTCAATTGGAGGAAAAGACAGTATGTCAGGAACCTTCCATGATATCGATGTTCCACCAACACTGGTCTCTTTTGCGGTTGATATTGCAAGGCAGGAGGAGATTATATCTCCAGAGTTAAAAAAGGCTGGAAATGTAATTGTATTATTTGACATTGAAAAAGATGAATATGGTATGCCTGTATATAAAAGTGTTATGGAGCAATACCAGAAAATCAGACAGCTTTGTGTGGAGAAGGAGATTCTTTCGGCTTATGCAATAGATGGAAAAGGAATTGCACTTGCACTCTCTAAGATGGCATTTGGAAATAAGCTGGGATTCCGGGTATCAGATGAAATAAATACAAAAGACCTTTTTATGCCGGGGTTTGGTGCAATTATAGCTGAGGTGTCACCTGATTTATTGGAAAAAATGGACCAAAAAGAAATGCAGTACACCATCATAGGAGAAGTGACAAAAGAAAATTTTGCATTTAAGAATATGAGTATTACGATGGAAGAAGCTCTTTTTGCATGGGAATCCAAGCTTGAAAAAGTATTTCCAACCAAAGCAGGGAAGAATGCGTTAGAACTATCGATTCCTCTTTACCAGGCAGATAAAATTCATGTCAGCAAACAAAAAAAAGCAAAACCTACCGTGTTCATTCCCGTATTTCCAGGAACGAACTGTGAATACGATTCAGCAAAAGCCTTTGAACAGGCAGGTGCAAATGTAATCACAAAAGTATTCTGTAATCAGACAGCAGAAGACATCAGAGAGTCTGTTAAAGTCTTTGAACAGGCAATTACACAGTCGCAGATTATTATGTTCCCAGGAGGATTTTCGGCGGGAGATGAACCGGACGGAAGTGCCAAGTTTTTCGCGACTGCATTTAGAAATGATAAGTTGAAAGAGGCAGTTATGAATTTGTTGAACCAAAGGGACGGTCTGGCTCTCGGAATCTGCAATGGCTTCCAGGCATTGATTAAATTGGGACTTGTTCCATTTGGAGAAATCAGGGCACAGGAAGAATCAGCGCCAACCCTTACGTTCAATACGATTAACAGACATGTCTCTAAAATGGTCTATACGAAAGTAATGTCTAATAAATCTCCATGGCTTTCCAAAGCTGAGCTTGGAGGAGTCTATACCAATCCGGCATCTCATGGAGAGGGAAGATTTGTTGCATCAGAGGAATGGATTCAGAGATTAATTCAAAATGGTCAGGTGGCGACAACTTATTGTGATCCAACAGGTCAGATTTCCATGAAGGATGAATGGAATGTGAATGGTTCATATTATGCAATTGAAGGAATCACTTCAGAAGACGGAAGATGCTATGGTAAAATGGCACATTCTGAAAGACGTGGTGACCATGTAGCGATTAATATTTTTGGAGAACAGGATCTGAAACTATTTGAAGCTGGGGTATCCTACTTTAAATAATAGGATTCAATCCCCATTGTTCAAACGCATCGTGTTATAAAAATAAATACAAAGCAGAGTATCCAGAAGGGTACTCTGCTTTTTTGCGATAAATCAGGATAAAACACAAAAATTTCACAGCATCGACAACATTTGGAAACATTTTTTTCATAAACTTGTTTTAAAAGTGAACGCGAAACAAGCAGATGGGAGTAAGAGTGAAATGAGTTTGAAAATCTGGAAAGAAAACAGGAAAAGGGTTGTGATAAGTGTAACGGTGTGTCTGCTGTGTCTTGCGTTAGTAGCAGGGGGAATCATTTATGTTCAGATGCAAAAGACGCAGCAAGAAGAGGCTGCACAAGAGCAGGTTATGTCAGAAATGTCCGGGCAGGAAATGGTCAGTGCCAGTGGCACTACTATGGTAGGGATCGTAGAAGATACTTATGATATCGATTACCTTGATGAAGATCTCTATATTGAAGAAGTTTTTATTGCGAGCGGAGATGAAATCGAAGAGGGAACGAAAGTGCTCGGATTTTCGAAAGGATCGATTGAAACAGCAAGAGAACAACTTGAAGAGGAGCTTACGACCACAACGCTTGATTATCAGTCAGGAGCAATTGAATATGAACAAAGTGTGCTAGAAGCGAAGAAAGCGTACCAGCTCAACCTGAAAAAGGGAGAGTTAGCACAGGCAGCATATGATGATGGCGTTAAAAAAATAGAAAGTAATCTTGCAACGTTACAAAAGACATTAGAGGAAAAAAAGGAACTGTTGGATGAATACCAGACAGCAATTGAGAGTGATTCTTATTATACGGAATATCAGGTAGCCGAAAAAGAAGAACGATTTAAGACAATTTATGCACTTTATTATAAGAAATTAAATGAATGGGGATTGGTTGATAATTATGATGATGGAACACTTGTCACGATTCAATCTTCACAGAGCAAAACAACAAGTGGTAACTCCGTAGTAACGGGAGAATCAACAAGTGATAAAATCACACAGATGAACAACCTGATGAAAATGGTAGAACAATATGAATTCGATTATGAACAGGCAGTAGAAGAATATGAGACAGCCAAAAAGGATGCACAGGCAGATCTTGAGCAGGTGCAGGTAGACGTAGAAGCAGCCACTCTTTCTTTGAACAAAGCACAACTGACGAAAGAGGCTGAATTAATTGCATTAAAGGCAGAATATGAAGCAGCAGTTGCTGAAAGTTCGGCAGCCCAGACAACCTATAACACAGCAGTAAAAAAGCTGGATGAAACATTGGAGTCCCTGGAAAATGAGAAAGAAGAAGCAAATGATAATCTGACACATTTTGAGGAACTGGTTGGAGATGGCTATTTTTTGGCAAGTAATAATGGGACTATCTTTGTGGTGAATTGTGAGGAAGCAACAGATCTTACGGCAGACACAATGGTTCTGGCATATAGCAATCCGGACACCATTACAGTGACTGTTTCAGTAGACCAGAGTGATATTGCAAAACTTGCAATTGGGGGAAGTGCAACAGTTGTTGTATCTGAGTATGGAACATTTGAAAGTAAAATCACAGAAATCAATCCAACAACATCTTCTACAAGTAAATCATCTATCACATACAATGTCGTTGTAACGCTGGAAGGTGAAGGAAACGAATTAGAAGCGAATCTGACAGCACAGGTAGTATTCGAAGTGGAAGGGGATAGTGCTTCAAAGGAGTCAGTACAGACAAAAAGTAGTCTTTCAGAAAACCAGATTACAGAAACAGCAGGAGGACAGAGTGAATGAACGCAATCGTAAAATCAAAAAGGAAATGGATTAGGATTGGCGCTCTTCTTCTGGCAGTGCTAGCTGTTGTTGGAATGGCAGGATATACCCTGTTTATCATACCTAATCTGGAAAAGGATGTATCTGTATATAAAGAAGCGTCTGTAGAATACGGAGATCTGATTCTTGGAATTGTTGAAAGTGGATCTGTCGAAGCGGAGGAATTATCGCAGGACTTCACATTAAATCTGGAAACAGAAGAAGACGAGGATGACAGTGATGATGACGATGATGACGAAGAAGACACAACAAAATATCTTGAAATAGAGGAGTCCAACATCGTTGTTGGACAAAGAGTGAAAAAGGGTGAGGAAATTTATAAGCTCACAACAGATAGTGTTGAATCGGTCAGAAATAAGCTGGAGCTTGAACTGGCTGAGGCAGAAACACTACTGGCAGAAGCGAAGCTCAGCTTTCAGCTGGATGCTCTCGATGCACAACATACTTATCAGGGAAGCGTAGCAACAGGTAGTACAGCAGGAGAAATCTATAAAATCAGCATTGCACAGCTGAATAATGAAATTGCAGATCTGAATGCAAAAATAACAGCTTGTAAAAGACAGATCGATATCTATAGTGAGCAAATCTTCAATTCAAAGGCGGATGATGATGG
>CANRNK010000044.1 GCA_947631985.1 uncultured Lachnospiraceae bacterium
TAATAAGGTGCATTATTTTTCAATTGGTAGCAGCCCGTAGATTTCATACATAGAAAGCATATTGTTATACATGAGTTTTCGTGTTAAGAGCTGGGTATACGTAACTGATTTGGTTTTCCCCTCTGATTTTAGTTTTTCCATTTTTGTAATGATACCATTCATCTTCCTTTATCTAATCTGCAATAATCAAGGAATCAAACACTTCTGTTGCTTCAAGAAGTACCCCGTCCGATTCCACTTTAGAATACTCTTCTATCATGAGGTAATAACTATTCTCCTCTTTTGTCTGTACCTGAACCCAATTTTCATCATCGGTTGCGACGAACTTGACTGGTCCATCCTGTGGGGTCAGTATTGTACTATCTGAGGTTTGGTCTGCATCTTTATAAACAGTTATATTCTTAAGAAGTCCATTCTCTACCAACGCTTCTGGGTAAGGATAATAGATCGTCTCCTCCACTTTTTTGAGCTTATTGCCCTCTAACTTCCAGTGTGCTGGTGCATACCAGGTCTGAAGTACAGATAGTCTTGTGCTTCCTTTCAGTAATCCATCTTCTACTAGTTGTGTTGTCGATGATGACCAAAGATCTGAAATCCCACCTAGCAAAACAGTCGTTCCATCTTCAAGATATCTAAAAAAATACGTCATCGGATCATCACTTGGTCCATAGTCCTGCAATGCCACTTCTATATAAGGGTCGTTTTGATCCAGGTCAACAAGGTAAAACTCTTCATTTGGAAATGCAAGAACCGCGTCGTGCGTAATGTCTGCTCCATTGATTTGAAAGGTAACGATTGCCGTATAATCCTCTTCAGAATATTCCACCTTGAAAATAATTTCCTCTGGCGTTCCATCCCCGTTTAAATCCTTCTCTATCGGATCCCCTTGGGGTATCATACGCTCGTAATTTCCCTGATACTGGTATTCTGGTTTCAAGACTTTGCAATCTTCGTATGGAAACAAAAATTCAATAGAACCGGCAGCATAGGGACCCAGCAGATAAGGGTCTGCAATGAACACAATTCCGCTCGCACTCAAATACCAGTTGAACTCCTGAAATAGATTTTCCATCAATGTCTGTCTATCATATGTTTCAAACAGTCTCTGCTGATAGCTGGTTGTCTCGGATAACTTTACAAATTGATCCCCTGTCAGTGTCTTAAATTGTTCTGGGTCACTCGAAAGCGAAGCAAGCGTAAGCAATTCTCCCGTTGCTGCATCATAATTCAATCCTGTCGTTCCATAATTACCATGTGCCCCACCCGTATAACTCCAATCAAGTAAGGTGAATGAAATCACACCCATATCATTTCTTTCAAGTTCAAATCTGGACTCCAGACTATAGGCATAAAAATCATATCCCTCTTCCGTTTTATAATATTCATAATCGGATTGCACCACCTCCAATGTTTCCTGCACAGAAAAGTGGAATCGTTCTATTTCACTTTCAATATTGTCGTTGATTTTTTGAGCAATTTCGTCTTTCCCCTGAATAGAAACAACCGGATAAATAAGCGTTGCTGTCAGAATTTCTGTTCCATCCTCAGCCTGGTATGCTTCTGACACAGTTTCAAATAGAACTGTTGTCTCTTCTTCTGGAATTGTAAACTCATCTGTCTGATCTGCGTTCTCTTCACTAACATTTATGTTCTCATCAGCAGCCTCTATCGTCTCACTGGCAACCTCACTGTTCTCTTTGGGACTCTCCATCGAATCTATTTTCAACCCACATCCTGCCATACTGATCGATATCGCTCCCACTACGATGCTACTCACTAACTTTTTCATTTTCATAACTTCTTATTCCCATCTGCGTGGCTTTTCACGCATACAATCAAAACTAATGTGAAGTAATTGTCAAATTATTTCACACTTCTCCCCCTCATACCAATTACACAATCATTGTATCATAGGAATCAGAACTTTCATCTTAAGTATTTATGAAGCCTATTTTGCAATAAAACTATTCTCAATCGTAATTGCGCAATGATAATTTGGATTCAACTCAAAAAGCTGGCTTGTAATATGGTTTAACAGAATTGCTTTATCGGTATCTTTGTATGAATAAGGAACGACAAGGTCAAAAATCAGTTCCATCTGGTCGTGCTTCTGTATCACATGAAAGTCATGAATGTCAGCATCCGGTTCATTCTGTAACACAATCTCGGTGACAATTCTCTGACTTTCCAGAACAATTTCATCTTTCACTTCTACAGGATCAACATGAATTACGATAGAGATTCCAGTTTCTATAAATACCTGTTTTTCTATTCTTTCTACAATGTCATGTATCTCTTGTAAATCAGAATCATTCGCAACTTCAACATGGATTGATGCCATACTATTACATGGACCATAATTATGTACAATCAAATCATGATTCCCCATAATCTGCGGGAATCTCATTACAATATCACTGATTTTATCATTAACATCTTTTTCAATTGCACCACCAAGTAAAGGCATTAAGGTATCTTTTGCAATATTAAATCCCGAATAAATAACAAATGCGGATACGAGTAATCCCATCCATCCATCTATCATGATACCGCTGAACTTTCCAATCAAGAGCGAAAGCATGGTGACAGAGGTCACAATCACATCATTTTTCGCATCTACTGAGGTCGCTTTTAATACCCCTGAGTGAATTCTCACGCCAAGCGTATGATTGAAAAGGGATAGCCAGATTTTCAAGAGGACAGACACCCCTAGAATTCCAAATAAAACCCAACTAAAACCGAGTGCTTCAGGTGCTATAATCTTATCAAAAGAACTTTTGAACAATCCAAATCCAACCAAAAGGATAATAAAAGAGACAATCATAGCCGCAATGTATTCTACTCTTCCATGTCCAAATGGATGCTCTTCATCTGCTGGCTTTTTTGCCATGTTGACACCAACCAGACTAACGATGGAAGAGGCTGCATCTGATAAATTATTGACAGCATCTGCTGTAATTGAAATACTGTTCACAATAATCCCAATCACAAGTTTCATCATAAATAAAAATAAATTACATATAATTCCAACGATGCCGGCAAGTGATCCGTATTGGGCTCTAACCTCCATGTCATCCACATTTTTTTTGTCCTTTATAAATAGTTTAACAAGAAAATTTGTCATTTGGTTTCCTATCTGCATGCATCGCATGTCCAAATTGTGTTATTGTCGTTTGTAGTAATAAAAAACACCTGCAAAACAATAGTTTAGTCGTAAACTACTGTCCCACAGATGTCAGATTTCATCCGCTGCCATTTTTATGGCCCAGCCCCACAAACCGTCGTCCGATTTATCGCCTGCTCAGTTTGTACTGTAGATTCATGCAGTGCAAAAAGTTTTTTTATTTTACATTATACCGAAGCAACAAATTTCTGTCAATAAAATTAATGATGAAATAGGCGAATTCCTGTAAATGCCATAACCATATTATATTGATCACAACACTCAATTACGAGGTCATCTCTCACGGACCCACCTGGCTGTGCAATATAAGTCACACCACTTTTATATGCTCTTTCTATATTGTCTGAAAATGGGAAGAATGCATCAGAGCCCAGTGTAACTTCTTTGTTTCCATCAAGCCATGCTCTCTTTTCTTCTCTCGAAAAAATTTCCGGCTTTACTTTGAATCTCTTTTGCCATTCCCCATCGCGAAGAACATCATCAAATTCTTCTCCAATGTAGATGTCAATAGTATTGTCCCGGTCAGCTCTTCCAAGTGTTTGAATAAATTCCAGATTTAATACTTTTGGCGCCTGGCGAAGGTACCAATTGTCTGCTTTCTGTCCTGCAAGTCTTGTGCAGTGCACACGGGACTGTTGTCCAGCGCCGATTCCAATTGCCTGTCCGTTTTTCACATAACAGACAGAATTCGACTGGGTATATTTCAAAGTAATCAGTGCAATTTTCATGTCAGTTTTTGCAGCATCGGAGAGCGCTTTATTTTTGGTTGGAATGTTCGTCAACAGCGCATCACCAATCTCTAATTCATTTCTGCCTTGTTCAAACGTGATTCCGTAGACCTGTTTTCTCTCGAGTGCTTCTGGTATATAACTTTCATCAATCTGAATCACATTATAAGAGCCGTTTTTCTTAGCTTTTAGTATTTCCAGTGCTTCATTTGTGTATCCAGGGGCAATGACTCCATCCGATACCTCTCTCTTAATTAATCTTGCGGTATCCACATCACAGATATCAGAAAGTGCGATAAAATCTCCAAAAGAAGACATTCTGTCAGCGCCACGTGCTCTTGCGTATGCACATGCTAATGGTGAGAGCTCTCCTAAATCTTCTACCCAGTAAATTTTTGCTAAGATTTCATCAAGTGGGAGTCCTACGGCAGCCCCTGCTGGAGAAACATGCTTAAATGAGGTTGCTGCTGGCAATCCTGTCGCTGCTTTCAGCTCTTTCACCAGCTGCCATCCATTAAATGCATCCAAAAAATTAATATATCCCGGATTCCCATTTAAGACTTCTACTGGAAGGTGATTTCCATCTTCCATAAAAATGCGGGAAGGTTTCTGATTCGGGTTACAACCGTATTTTAATTGTATTTCGTTCATGTATAACTCCTATCTGCGACCTTTTGTCGTTCTCTTTATTTGTTTTTATTGACAATTCTGGTTTCCACATTTCCCGTTTCTAGATCAATGAAACGCACAAATAATGAAACTTTATTTTCTTCATTTAAGCTTTCCCATACTTTTTTAGTGAATTCGTCAATGCATCCTTCCGTCTCTACCAACTTGGGTTCTCCTTCAAAACTTGGTAGCGGATCACCATCCTGCATGTAAGTATGCAGAAAACGACCCTCTCCTGCAAGTGGGTTTTCGTAAGAAAACGTATATCTGTTGCAGGCAGCTGGATTATTGTTCTGGCTTTTCAAAATAGACATGGCATACTTGTATGTTCCATTTTCTATTTCCAATACTCCAGAGATTCTAGGTGTATAATTTGGTCCATCTGGCTCAAACTCTCTGCTTCGAAGCGACTGCTCAAAGGTAAGTCCCATTTCCAGACCGTCATATACGGTATCTGTCTGATCGCCATTGGTGACAATCGTAATGTTCTCATATACTCTGACTGGTGCATAGATGATTAAACTTGGATCTTCTAATTTGGAAGGATCAAACGCCTGGGTCCTGATCCCATCCCCCTCTTGCACGAAAATTCTATTTCTGCTGTTTGAACTTCTACCCATAATAAAATAAGCTGTAATGGCCGCTTTCCCATCCATCGATCTGCCTATCACAATTCCTCTGCCTGGATATGCATTATTCTGTAACTCTTGCTCTAATGAAATTTTATCCATTTTCTCTCCAATCTACCGCACTTGCGGCGCTTAAAATGATACAGCCTGCACTCATCTCAATACAAAAAAACCATCTGGGCGCACGCATAGTAATCATGCTGCCCAGACGGTCGACTTTTCTAATCAATACACTCCCTGTAGGTTCCCCTACACAGGCAAGGCCTGCTTCCGTCAGTCATGTATCTTCAAGTATCTTAAATGAATTTGCGAGAAAATGCAATAGGTTATTTATCATTAGTATATGAATCGACTCAAAAATTAAGAACTGATTTTATATACGATTGTATAAGAACCAGAACCGGCATCTGCGATTTGCCCCTCTGTATTTGCAACAAAGAAAAGCCCATCTGATTCCACTACTTCTCCTGCATTCCATAGTTTCACTGTTGCAGTTGTATTACACGGAATTTCAACTGTCAGTGTTACGATTTCCCCTTCCAACTTCCATCTCGAACTAATCTTTCCATACTGACTTTCATATGATCCTCCCAAATAGCTAAACTCATCTGACACATGTGGCGCAATGATACTATGCTGGTAACCTGGATTTTTTTCGTCAATTTCTATTCCTACTGCTACCCGCGTCATCCATTCTCCGACCGCTCCATAGGCATAGTGATTAAAAGAATTCATATCCGGACTCCACATGGTTCCATCCTCTTTGAGCCCATCCCAGTGTTCCCATATGGTTGTTGCACCCTTTTTCACCTGATATAGCCAAGATGGAAAATCATCCTTAAGTAATAATTCATAAGCTTCCTTCGTATGTCCATTCTGACTTAGTGCATGGCAAAAATAAGGGGTTCCCACAAATCCTGTTACCAGATGTCCCTTTTCTTTTTTTAATAAGGCAAGTAGATCCTCTGTAACGTTTTTCTTATAAGCGACAGGTGCAAGCTCAAAATATAGAGTTATAATCTGTGCTGTCTGTGTCTGTACCGTCAATCTGCCATCCTCTCCAAAAAAAGTCTTCTGATAGGACGCTACAATTCTCTCATAAAGAGACTCGTAACATTTCGCATCTTCCATACGTCCAATTACGCGTGCCATTTTATAAAAAAGTCTGGTTGAATAGGCAAAGTAGGCTGTACACGTCAGATCATTTGGTGTCGCTCCAAAATAACTTCCTTCTTCCGCATCAAGAGCTACCCAGTCACCGAACTGAAGTTTGAAATTCCAGATATAATCATTTGCATGTTTTTGCATGAAGTCAATCCATGCCTTCATACTATTATATTGGCGTTCAATGACTGAGGTGTCTCCATAAACCTGATAAAGCGTCCACGGCAGAATCACCGCAACATCAGCCCATGCTGCTGCTGAATGGTCTCCATCCTTCATCAGTCTGTCATGGTTTGACTTTCCAATCAGAATATCAGGAACAACATGTGGTACTCCCCCTTCTGCTGTCTGATCTGCCTCTACATCTCTAAGCCATTTGCTGTAAAAAGTATAGGTATCCATCAGATAGCTTGCTGTCCTGCAGAAGATCTGTGCGTCTCCAGTCCAGCCGAGACGTTCGTCTCTTTGTGGACAATCTGTTGGGACATCCAGGAAATTTCCTTTCATTCCCCATAAAATATTATGCCAGAGTTGATTCACATCCTGATTAGAACATGAAAAATCCCCTATTTCTTCCATGTCAGAATGGACCGCTACGGCGGTAAAGTTTTCCACTATAATTTCACCTGGATATTGAATGATTTTTACAAACTGAAATCCCTGAAACGAAAAATTCGGATGAAAAATGATTTCTTCTTCCTCTCCAAAGATAAAAGAAACTGTCTGTTTTGCAGTACGCAAATTATCAAGATACACATTTCCATCTGCATCCAGGACTTCAAAGCATTGTAACAAAACGCAGTCTCCCTTTTTTCCTTTTGCCTTAAATTCAACCCAGCCTGTCAGATTTTGTCCGAAATCTAAGACGGCATCCCCCATAGGGGTTTTGATGAGTCGTTGCACCGGGAATCGATTTTTTTGAATCACTTTACATCCACTCTGTGATTCTAATACTGCACGATTAAATTCAACGATGAAGCATTCCCGAAAAGATGGATATTGGCATTTTTCCAGGTTCCAATCTTTTATTTCAGCTCTTGCATCTACGCATTCTCCATCATAGATTTCCGAAAAAAGAACCGGGCTCCACTCTCCTTGCCAGGTCTGATCTGTATAAATCACTTCTTTGGTTGCATCCTCGTAAGTTATGACAAGCTGACAGGCAAATGCAGTTTTATCCCCATAATGATTTCTCATTCTTACAAAGCCCATTGTTCCCTTATACCATCCAGCGCCAAGGTGTGCTCCGATTACATTCGCGCCAGGTTGTAGCTGCGTGGTAACATCATAGGTCTGATAACATAAGTGCTTGTTGAAAGAGGTCCATCCTGGTGCAAATTCATCCTCACTTACTTTCTTCCCATTTAGAAACAAATGATAAATTCCAAGTGCTGTTGCATGTACATAGGCACTTTTTATTTTTTTTGAATTGTGAATCAGAATCCTTTTTCGAAGATAGGACCCCCTTGAATCTGCATGATCCCTTTCAGATTCAATCGTAATAAACTTTGCAATCCATTCATCATTTGACAGAAGTGCAGTGATAAATTCACTCTCTGCCCAATCACTTTCTTCTCCATCCTCAGACCAGATTCTTACCCTGAGATAGTACTTGCAAGAGGATTGTAACAATAATCCCTCTGCCTTTCTGTGCGCTGATTCCGATGTTTCCACTTTTTTTGAATCCATCAGGATATTCTGAAACGAAGCTTCACTGGATATCTGGATTTGGTAGGAAGCTTGCCTGGTATTTCTCTTTTCTGATGCAATTACCCATCCAATCTGCTCTATTTGCGTAATTCCAACTGGACGTTCCTGATAATTCACTGTAATCTTTGAAATCGTAATCATAACTGCCTCCTGTCATATCTGTTAACAATATCGTATTTCTTTCAAGTTATCATTCTATTACAGGAAACACCATGGACTTTTTAGGAAACTAATATGGACTTTTTAGACATTTTGTATCAATTCAGGGGTTAGATTTCTCAATCTTTAAGCTTTGTAACATCTCTTCCCCCATATGATCACCTAGATATTGTTTTCCGCCTGTCCTTATGTTTAAGTATTCTTCTCTGATTTGTTCGCTTGTATGAAGCAATTCTTCTTTTAATCCCTGCGCTGAAAGTCTGGTCGCCCCGTGCCCAAGGATAATCATCTGTTCCATCCCATCCGATGTTGCAACCACAACTCTATGCTTTTTCCCGATTTCTGAAGTAAGTCTCTCAATATATGCGTCTGCTGTTTGTGCTTCTTTTGTATAGACAACTGTAATATTGTGATATTCCTGCTGTTCCCCGACATTTCCTTTCACTTTATAAGCATCAAAAACCAAAATCAGGATACACTGCTTAAATCCCTGATAATTACATAAGAGATCCATGAGTTTTGCTCTTGCTGCATCAAGATTTCTCTCTGCAAGAGATTTCAGCTCCTCCCATGCAAAGATAATATTGTATCCGTCCACGAGAAGGTATTCTTTTTGCTTTGGCTTGTTTGTTTTCAAAAGGGTAGACTCCGTTGAAACTGAGATGCATTCTTTTTTCTCCTCCAACTTCTCATAACCAAGTCCTCCAATATTGGGATTCGTTCTTTGTCTGATTGGTCCAAAGGTTCTCTCAAAAATTGCTTCAAGTTCCCTGCTTTCATTCCAGGAAACAGAATTGGAACTTCCACGCTTATCATATGTTGGTCTTACTTCTTTCTCTATTTTAATTTCTTTGGAATCTTGTGGGTTTCTATTCTCTGCTGGAATCAGATATAAGCTCTTACTGCATGCATACTCCACATGCATTCGATTCTCTACCTGTTCCCACGGAACAACAGTTCCAGCTCCATGTTCACAAAAAACAGATTCTGTCGGATACTCAGGATCTGCTTCACTGTCATACCCAAGCTGATCTATGACTTCCTCCTCATTATGACAGGGTGCATATCCTTTCAACTCACAATACAACCTGCCTTTTCCCTTTGTATAGGAGATGACTTCCCTTTGGTATCCACGCATTGTTACAACCGGCGCAGTTCCACACAAGACGACTCCCTCTTCCGAAAGCTCAGGTAACCCCACCTCACCATTCATACGCGTAATGTCAGACATTGCCCTGCCAACTGATTCCTGGGGAATCTCTAAATGAAACTCATAGACTGGTTCAAGTAATCTGCTTTTTGTTTTTTTTAGCCCCTGACGCAGAGCACGGAAAGCCGCCTGTCTAAAGTCGCCTCCCTCCGTATGCTTAAGATGTGCCGCACCAGCAACAAGGGTAACTCTGATATCTGTTATAGGAGAGCCGATAAGAACACCTGGATGTTCCTTTTCTTTTAAATGTGTCAGGATTTGTTTTTGCCAGTTTCTTTCTAATTTATCTTCACTGCAATTCGTGCTAAACGTAATTCCGCTTCCAGCTTCATCTGGCTCAAGTAAGAGATGTACCTCGGCATAATGTCTGAGTGGTTCGAAATGTCCCACCCCAATGACTGGTTTTAAAATGGTCTCTTTGTAGAGAATTGCACCTTCCCCAAACTCTACCACCACCCCAAATCTTGATTTTATGATCATCTGCAGGGTTTCAAGCTGCACCTCACCCATAAGCTGAACCCAAATCTGCTTATGCTGTGTGGACCATACAATGTGAAGCTGTGGGTCTTCCTCCTCAAGCTGCCTGATTTTTTCTAAAAACGGAATTGCATCACATCCCGTTGGAAGTATAAGCGAATAATTTAAAACAGGTTCCAGGATAGGCAGTTGTTCCCCCTGCTCTCTTCCCATCCCCTGGCCTGGAAGTGTTCTCATAAGACCTGTGACCGCACAAATACTGCCAGCAGACGCGTTCTCAACCAATTCGTATTTTGTACCAGAATAAATTCTGATCTGATCGGCTTTTTCTTCCGATTGATCTACCTGATTTGTAAGCAATGATTTCACTTTCAGGTTTCCGCCTGTAATTTTTAAGTGAGTCATTCTGTTTCCCTGATCATCTCTAGAAATCTTGAAGACCCTGGCCCCGAATTCTTCTGGGTATTCCTTACTTTTCATACACTTTGCAACATCTGTAATAAATTCTTCAATCCCCTCCGATTTTAGTGCAGAACCAAAATAGCAGGGAAATAGTTTTCGTTTTAAAATCAACTCTCTGATTTGTTCAATCCTGATATCAACTCCGTTCAGGTACTCCTCAAGTAGTCGTTCGTCGCACATTGCAAGATTTTCCTTCCAGATGGAAGAATCTCTGTCTGCAGAAAAGTCAATACAACCATCACTTAATCTGGTTTTCATCTCCTTCATGATTGCTTCACGGTCGCTTCCTGCCAGGTCCATCTTGTTTACAAAAAGAAAGGTCGGTATCTGATAGCGTTGTAATAGCCTCCATAATGTCTGTGTATGGCTTTGAATCCCGTCGCTTGCGCTAATTACAAGAACCGCGTAATCGAGAACCTGTAATGTTCTTTCCATTTCAGCCGAGAAATCAATATGACCCGGCGTATCTAATAAAGTGACGTCAAACTCACCAATGGATAATCTTGCCTGTTTTGAGAAAATCGTGATTCCACGTGCTCTCTCCATTTCATCTGTGTCTAAAAATGTGTTTTTATGATCTACTCTTCCAAACTGTCTGATTCTGCCCGTAGAATAAAGCATACTCTCAGCCAACGTGGTTTTTCCCGCATCAACATGCGCTACGATTCCTACAACAAGTTTTTGATTTATCATTTTTTCATTCCTTTTACAGCCATTCACTCCATGCTGTCTTTAAACGGTTAACACAATCTGGTATTTCTTCTATTTTAATCCGGCTGAGCCCCATAAAGATTGTATTTGGTGGGCACTCTGCCTTATCCTGCCAGAATTGCATGGTGGAATAGACCTGCACACCCTGCTCCAATGCCTTTTGAATCAATTCATTCTGATTACAGCCTTCCCTGAATTCCAATAAAAAATATTGTCCTGTTCCATTGCTGATTAATTTAATATGATTACCAAGCTCTATAAAAGACTGCTGAAATGCCTCAAGCCGTTTCTTGAAAATCTGATTCAGTCTCCTGATATGTCTGTCATATTGTCCTGTTTCCATCATTCTACCAATCACATATTGATTCAGGACCGGAACATTTGCATTATAATCCTTATATTTTTTTAAATAAGCGTCAATCAGTTTTGGTGGCAAAATCATATACCCCATCCTGATTGAGGGTGACAATCCTTTCGAAAAAGTACCAAGGTATATGACTCTGTCATGCTGATCAATTGATTGTAGGGAGGGAATTGGTTTCGCATAATATCTTTGCTCGCTGTCAAAATCATCTTCTAAAATATAAGTATCATGCATATCTGCCCACTTTAGTAGCTCATATCTTCGATTGATTGGTAATGTCACCCCAGTTGGAAACTGGTGGGAAGGTGTTGTATAAACTGCACAGATTGAATTGTCTTCCGGAAGTTCTCTAATATTCAATCCGTTTTGGTCAACTGGTACACCTGCTATCTTGAATCCATTGTTCAAAAAAATATGGAGTGCTTTGTGGTAGCCTGGTTCTTCCATTAGGATTTTTTTTCTTTCATTTGGTAACAAGTTACACAGGTATTCAAGTGACTGCTGCAGACCACATGTTATAATGACTTGTCTCTCATCACACTTAACACCCCTTATTCGCTTGAGGTAAGTCAGTAAGTTCTGTCGCAGATACAGTTCCCCCTGCTTTTCCTGCAATTCCGAAATTCTTGACTCCCTATGCAATCGTTCCATACATTCCATCGTATACTTTTTCCATAGATTCTGAGGAAACAGATCACTGGTATGACTACTGTTGGTAAGATCATACTTCACGGCAGGACTCTTCTCTTTTTTCCAGCTCAAGGCTCTGTTTTCTTCATTCTTTTCATTCTTCCTATTTAGTTTTGAAACCTTTACAACCGCATAGCCTATGCCTGTTTTAGAATAAATATATCCCTCTGCCTCAAGTTGAGCATATGCATTGTTAACCGTATTGCGACTAATCTGCATTGTTTTAGCCAGTCCACGACTTCCCGAAAGCACATGACCTTCCTCTAGGTTGCCATTTAATATTTCTTCTCTTACCTGTTCATAAATCTGCATATAAAGCGGTATTTTACTACTATGATCAAGATATATCATATGAATAACCATTCCTTTTTTAATCTGGTTTCTACTGGTACCAATAATTATGATTCAAGTGGCACTTTTTATGGTTCCATCATGGGCTTATTATAATCTAAAATCAGATAGAAAGCAAAACCCATTCAAGCATTGCACCTTAATGCAAACAGGGTTCGAGGTATGCCGTGAAACCAATCCTACGTCAGAACGAAACGCGATATGTTCTCTTAGAATTTCTTGCCATAACTTTTCTTGCAACTGGTGGTATCTTTGTTAAGATGAGTGCTCTCTCACCCATCAATACCGGTATGTATCGGGTTTTATTCGCCATTCCAGTTCTTTTTTTTATGGCTAGAAAAAACATGGACAACCTCAAAAAAACCGATTTTCTCCTCCTCTTTTTTGCTGGTGTCTTTCTTGCCGGTGATATTGCATTATGGAATATGGCATTTCATTATACGACTGTTGCCAATGCCAATCTTCTAACCAACCTTACCCCATTTCTTGTCGTTCCCGTTTCTTTCTTTTTCCTAAAAGAAGAAATGCCAAAGCTTTTTCTTCCTGGTCTCGCCATTACACTACTTGGTGTATTTTTTTTAATTGGTGGAAAAGCTAGCCCAAATCCATCCAATTATCTGGGGGATCTTCTTGCTTTTGGTGCCTGCTTTTTCTATGCAGGGTTTATCCTGATCTCATATCGGCTAAGAGACCGGTTTACAAGTAGTGTTATCATGTTCATCAGTTCGATTGGAACATGTTGTACCTTAGCACTAATTTCTATTTTTACAGAAGGAATTCAGATTCCAAAAGACGCATCAGAGCTTTTACCAATTCTTGGATTGACCTTCTGTCTGCAGATTATTGGCCACAATCTGTTATCACACTGCCAGGGAAAGCTAAATGTCAATCTGTCCTCTGTGATATGTCTATTGCAGACTGTAGTTGCTTCCCTCTATTCCTATTTTTTCTTTTCAGAAACACTGACCTATAAAGAAATCTTTGGAATTCTAATTATTATTCTTGGCGTGATGATTGTAAAAGCACAATACAGTAAAAAAAAGAGTTCTCAGTCATGCCGCTCCTCTGTATTAGAATAACTTTCACAAAATCTTGCTGCAAAAGAAGGCTCTTCACCTCCCGCATATAAATGAGAAATATCTCCAAATGAGCTCATTCTAAAACAAGCGATTCCTTCTCTTCTCTCTTCTGTCACTAAGGTTGTCACAGAAGAAGGAGCTGCACACATTCCATGCCATAACACCATTGGTGAAATTCCAAGCAGGTGACCAAGCATAACGCATTCAACGCCAAAATGGCAGTAGAATACTATGGTGTCATTATTAGACTCTAACACCCGGTACAGATTTCCTTCTCTTTTATATCCATGCGTTTCTAAAATCTCATCCAGCCCCTCAGCTACGCGGACAGCTTCCTGCGCAACCTCACCTGCCTGCATCATGGGATGTGTATTCCACAACTCTCTGTCATAAAATTCTTTGTGTTTTGTCCAGTCCTGTGGGAGCCAGTCCCAAGGAATTCTCTCTTTTTTTGTCTTTTCATCTAAAATGGGAGCATGAAATTCTCTAAGCCATGGTAAGACCTGTGCTGTTCTTCCAAGCCTCTCTAACGTCGTATTTGCAGTATCTCTGGCCCTGCCAAGTGGCGAGACATAAAATTCTTTTACTGTAAGTGCACTGATTTTCTTGGCAAGCAGCCTGGCCTCTCTCCATCCCTTTTGGGTTAATGAATCAATTGCATAATCTGGGTCAGCATGTCTAATTATAATTAATTTCATTGAATTCCTCCTTGTTTTTATTTGCCAATTATGCGTTGGCATGCTATATTAATTAAGTTGAAATCTTTTGATTGGAGGTGGTTAGTATGGATAACGGTCCTGAGCGAAGTTGTAACTTATATAGCTTGAAAACAGAATCTTGCTATCAATACAATCACCGGAAGTGTATGCCACAACTCCGCGTATAAAAAGGAGATTTATGAATGGTAAACTTTTATAAAACAATTGAAAATACATTTATCGAATTGCCAGAAATCCAGGAAAATATCTGGATTAACCTATCCAGTCCGACTGAATTAGAATTACGTACAATCGGCCAGTTCTGTAATGTACCACAAGACTATCTCCGAGCTGCACTCGATGAGGAAGAACGTTCCCGTATCGAATTCGAAGATAATTGTACCCTAATTCTTGTCGATGTGCCACTAAAAGAAGCAAATGGGGAGTCAAGTATTTTTACAACACTTCCACTCGGTATCGTTATCGCTTCAGATTCTATTATTACAATCTGTACAAAAGAAATCCCTTTGATTCATGATTTTATTTTCGGCCATGTCAAAGGTTTTTATACTTATAAAAAAACCAGATTTATTCTGCAATTACTACATAAAAATGCAACGTACTATTTACAGTACCTCCGCCAGATTGACCGAATGAGCACTGACATTGAGCGTGGACTTCACAAATCTATGAAGAACCGTGAACTCTTTCAATTGCTGGATTTAGAAAAGAGTTTGGTCTACTTTTCTACTTCTCTTCGAGGCAACAGTGTTATCCTTGACAGAATGCTTAAGCTAGAATCCATAAAAAAATATCCGGAAGATGAAGATTTGCTAGAAGACGTCATCATAGAAAACCGACAGGCAATTGAAATGGCCAATATATATACTACCATTTTAAGTGGTATGCGTGATGCCTTTGCTTCTGTTATCTCTAACAATTTAAATATTGCAATGAAGTTCCTGACTTCCGTCACTATTGTCTTGACAATACCCACGATGACCGCTAGTTTTTTTGGCATGAATGTACCGGTACCAATGTCCGGTATCCCACATGCATTCTGGCTCATCCTTGGAATTTCTTTTGGGATGTCTACTCTGGTTGCTCTCTTTATGGCAAAAAAGAAAATGTTTTAATAAATAGTTGTATTTTAAAAAAAGTCTGCTATGGCACAGCGTGTGTCATAGCAGACTTTTTTATACATATAACTTATCAGTATATAAAATATGATTAACAAGCCAGTTGTTCAAAAATTCCAAAATTGCCAGTATCGCCTTTTCCTGGTCCTTTTCAACTTCGTCCCAATCTATCTGATTGATTTTTTCAATAAACTCCTGATGCTCAATTTTATGAGAAAAGATTTTTTTATACTGTATGCTCTCCATGTAAGCTTCTTCATCGGAAAAATGCACAACGGTATAATCTCTAAGCTCCTCCATGATTTTTACAATATAATCAAACTTATCAATGATAAACTGATCATTTAATAACACAAATGCCTTCTCTGCAATTTCAAATAATTTGATGTGTTCTGCATCCATTGCATCGACACCCAGATAATATTCTTCTTTCATTTCAAACATCACGATTTCTCCTCATATGCCTTTTTTATTTTTTCTATTGCATTACTCTATTGTAGATGATCTTCTATCTCTTTTCCATTGGAAGGAAATGTTAGTTTAAGTTCTTCTATCCTTTTTTCCTTCATGCTTACAATTTCAAAAACAAGCTGATTGTATTCAATCTTTTCATGCTCTCCCTGCGTTGGAATATATCCAAGCTGGTCTACAATAAATCCTGAAATCGTGTCATAATTTTCCGAATATATTTCAAGCTCAAATCGATTGTTAATTTCATCAATTGATACAAGTCCATCAATCAAAAAAGAATCATCACTGATTTTTGTAATCTGTGGGCCCTTATCATCAAATTCATCTTCAATATCACCCATAACTTCTTCTACTAAGTCCTCAATTGTAACAACTCCTGTGAATTCTCCATATTCATTGATCAAAATTGCGAAATACTTTTTATTACGTTGCATTTCTTTGAAGAGCTCATCAATATTCTTTCTCTCTGGCACCAGATAAGGTTCATGTAGTATGCTACGAATATCAATTTGATCAAACCCTACCTTTCTGGCTTCAACCAACAGATCCTTGATATACAAAACACCGATAATGTTATCAACCTCTTCTTCATATACAGGAATTCTAGAATACTTCATCTCAAACAGGTCATTAAAGTATTCTTCTTTCGGATCTGCAATATCAATTGCAAACACGTTGATTCTTGGTGTCATGATTTCTTTGGCCAACTTATTATCAAATTCAAAAATTGAATTAATCATATTGTGTTCAATGTTATTGAAAACACCCTGCTCTTTTCCCCGTTCAATCATTAACTGGATTTCTTCTTTTGATATCAGTTCTTCAAGATTTTCAGATTTCATTCCCAATATTTTTAATGTTGTATTGGTGGAAAACGTAAGTAATTTTACAAATGGGGACGCGATTTTTGATACAAACACTACGATTCCAATAGAATACATAGAAAATAATTCCGCTTTCTGCAGCGCTACTCTCTTGGGTATCAATTCTCCATATACCAAAGTTGTAAAGGATAGTATCATTGTTACAAGAACAAACGCTATCTGATCTGCATAAGGTATCTTCAATAATTCCAAAGTGTTTCCTAATGGCTTGGATATTCCAGTTGCGGCAGATGCACTTGCAAAAAAACCAGATAGTGTAATTGCCACCTGAATCGTTGATAAGAAATTTGTTGGTTCTGCTAACAGCTTTAATATAAGAACAGCTTTCTTATTTCCTTCCTCTGCCAGGATGGATAATTTGCTCTTGTTCACAGAAACCAGCGCCATTTCAGCACCTGCAAAAAATGCATTAATCAGTGTCAATATTACTAGTATCAGTATCTGAACTAAAATCGAGTTCGCTTCGGGGTCAGGGTCCATACTTATTCCTCCAAAAAGATGATGCGGCAAGTTACTTTTCTTGCCATGATTAAAATAACAATATTGGAATCGTACCATGTTTATCTTATAAATTCAAATGACAGCGTTTTATTTTATATTAAT
>CANRNK010000045.1 GCA_947631985.1 uncultured Lachnospiraceae bacterium
TAACAATCCATCTATTTCTTTAAAACCAATTCCTAATGTTTCAATTAAGCTTTTTGCCATATATTCTCCATTTCTGCGCCTATAACGCTAAAATAATCTTGTCTGACAAAATGTATTAACTCATAAAATTTTTAATACATTTTGTATTTATCAAAAGTTTCCTGTGTTACAATTTGTATTAACTACAGACTATCCAGAAAATCCATTGCTCCTAAAGGAATTTCTCCATTACTTTCTGGGAGAATACCCTCCACTATTGAAGAAACTTTTTGCATAGAAGTCTGCTCCTCTGCTTGTACTTTCTGATAGCCGTATTCTGAACCTGTATTCATTTGCATCACCGCATTGATAATTCCTGCAATTAATTCCTTATCATGATCCGCAAGTGCAAGTAAGAATTCAGTTTTCATCTTCTCTACAAGTTCTTCCATATAATGCTCCGTCTGAATACAACGTTTTTCAGTATCTTCTTTTGCATTTACGCAATTGATATAGTCTTTCAGTGCCGTCTTGATGAATCTGCTTTTATTCTCAAAGGTCTCTTTAAACTGTTCGTTATTCTCAATACTTTCAATCACTGTATAAATCTCACGCTCATCATCCCTGGAAAGATTCAACCTGAAACTAACTGTTTTAAACATTTCATTTTTATCATTTGCCATGCCTTCTCCTATTTGAATAATTTTCTGGAAGCAATATATTCATAACCAATCGCATTTGCTCTAACATCCTCCAGATAACAAATATTAGGGCCTTTCATGCTTCCAAACATGCGCATAACACTGGCTCCACCTCCAAGATAAACAATTGGTGTTAATTCCGGATCAAACCCAAGTTCTTTTAACTTTGCTTCGATACCTTTTGCAAAAAGTCTGAGTTCTTCCTGTACAATAACCACCAGCTTTTCTGGAAAATCTCCCGTTCCCGTCATCATAACCTGCTGTATTTGCTGCTCTGATAATTTATGATTTGTCTTTCGATAAACCACATTATTAATAGCAGCCATACACTGAATTAACGCTTCCGGAATGGTTACACAATCCTTTTCTACGGGAACATATTTGTTGGTATGAATAATATCAATTGTTTTACTCCCTATATCAACAATCAGCTGCTCTGGTGACATATTCGTAAGCCTGTCCGCAACTGCCGCATAACATTGGGGATATAAATACACATCTACGATTCTGGCTTCGTAATTTCTGCCACAATAGTTAAAATCTATTCTTCGATTGCGTTTCAGATACTTTGTAAATGCTTCTTTCTCCTGACCAAATCTGGTAAATGGAAGTCCTGCCGCCAGGATAACATCCGTGGCATATAAATCGTAATACTCCATTTCCTTTGCAATTCCTGCAAGGGTTAACAGAAAATAATCGTTATCTTCTGTTTTGGTGTCTTTCATTGGAAGCCTTCCTTCACCAACCTTAAAATAGCTATCCTCCACTAACATGGTATTGGTAGTAAGTGTTGCTTCTCCACCAAGTGCGGTAACTCCATTTTCGTAGATAAAATGATTTGTTTTCATAGTCTGAAATCCATGATCAATTCCTACAAGTAATACTCCCTGTTCTTCAAAATACATATACGCTCTCCTTCTGATAGGTCTTTCCTATCCTGTAAATGTTATAGTAGTGACATCTTCTTCATTTCCTGTGATTTAATTTCCTACGTTTTAGTTACCTGCCGCAGATTTTGCAAATACCAGGAATACCCTGAACACCAATACAAAGAGCAAAAGAAATAACTTTATCGCTCCAAGTACCAGCTGTAATCCATTCAATAGAATCCAAAGAGTGAACCTCAATAAACCAAAAACCACTTTCTTTGCTCCATTTAAAATATCCAAATAAACATCCCTCCCTTCTGTTTAACAAATACAATTCAGGCACTGCTCCAACAGTGTTTTTGCTTTTTAGGGCAAAATAAAAGAACCTCGTCAACCTGACCTACGCATTACGAATGCGTTGCTCATATGGTTGATTCAGTCCTATCCCAAATCGTTTCTGTATTAAATTGTCTTGTTATTACATGGCAAAACACTTCCAAAATCGCTTCTAATTGCAATTTCTTCAATTTTTGCCTACTAGGACATGTACCCGCAAACCCTTGCTGTTACCGGCTTTGCTTCAACCATGTCACAATTATATATTGTCATCCCGTTGCACTAATTAATAATGCCTTGTTTGCTCCTTGATTTCTTAGTACTTCTAGGTTTTGGATAAAAGCTGCCTGCATTTTATTTGGTTTTAGTTTATAAGCTTCAAGCGTTGGTATTTCTTGGCTTCTGGCAATTTTCTTCTGCTCTTTTGCAATTCTATAACGAATTCTGTATTCTTCAATAAATTGCTCGTAGGCGTGTGTATGCTCATCAATCCAAAGATTGTTAAATTCGCCTAACACTTCTTGAACAACTGTACCTCGCTGTGTTGATACAATTTTAGTATTCCACTCTTTATTAACCGTAATTGCATTCGAAGTTAGATTTGAACTTCCTATTATGATTCTATAAGTTTCTTCCTTTCGAAAGATATATCCCTTTGTGTGAAAGCCACCATTCTCCTGGTTTGAACAAAACATTTTAACTTCAATGTTTTTTAAGCTGGCAAGTTTTTCAATTGCTGCCGGTTCACTAAAAACCAGATAATCAGTTGTTAGAACTTTGCCTGGAATCCCTCGTTTTTCAAGTTCACTAAGTGTTTGTAGTAATGGCGTGATTCCACTTAGTGTAATAAATGCTACACTAATACAAAATTCGTTACAACGACGTAACTCCTCTTCAATTGAAGAAAGAACTTTTTTTCCTTTTTTATAATCATTAAAGATTAGTTCTGGCCTAAATGCCAGATTTGAGTTGATCGCGCTGTCAATATAACCTGTCTGAATTCCTTGTTTAATCTCATCTATTGTTTTTGGAAAAATATCCGTCATGTTGTCCTCCACAAGCCCTTGTTTTGAGAAAAAGACGCTTCTATTTAATAATTTACTTTCTAATCTTATTTCTATTATATACGGAATAAAAAAAATGTGAATCTTTTATCAGAATTCTTTTGTTTCCATATATCGTAAAAAAAGTACCTGTCTTATAAAAAACAGGTACTCTCACATCTCTTTATTTTCTTTTTATTGGATAACAAACTTCAGTTACAAGATCATCCGGGTTGCTTGTCTGTCCAGGACTTACATGATAAATACAAAACATCGGACCATTGAATTCATATTCATTATCTCTTACCCAGTCGGCTACCGCATGGTTCACTGCTGTGATCTGTTCATAGCTTCCTTTATAGATTGCCGAAGCTGCCTCAATTTCAGTTACTTTTTTAAACACAACATTTTCTGTATTTATATAGTTTCCTTTTACCGTAATCTGAATCTCCACATCTACATCTTCTTCTTTATATTCTTCATCATGAAATACCGCAAGACTATAACAATTCTCTGCCTGCTGCAAATTCATGGTTGCAGTCTCTGACATCATAATCTGCCAGAGCATCCCTTCCTGATCATAAGCAGGTATTGTTTTTCTTACACTTGCCACATATCTTTCGGGTATCGTTTTTAAAATAACATCATATTTCATTGCCAACTCATCCTCTCTCAGCCTGTTAATCGCTGTTTCAAGGAGTCGCATCCGTTGTTTAAGTGCTTCCGCTTCCTCCCGGGTTTCCGTCTGCCTGACTTGCAAAAATTCTGCTAACGCAGTGGAATCACTGTAAGTATTCAGAACCTCTAGAATTGTAGCAAGACTAAAGCCCATATTTTTTAGTGCAGTAATTCTATAGGCGAGTGCGAGCTGCTCTTCTGAATAAAAACGGTAGCCTGTATCAGCGTTTGTATTTTCAGGATGTAACAATCCCATTTCATCATAATGCCTCAACATACGGATACTAATCCTTGATAATTTTGAAAAATCTCCTATTTTTAACATCATTATCCTAACTGCATGTCTAGAACATGCACTTATGCCAACCAGATACTTGATTTATCTGGCTGTCGTGTTATCTAATTTATCTGAGCTCAAAATAAGTATAGAGTATACCATAATGTGAGAGTCAAGCGCTTTTTGATAAGTAATGTCTACTCCGTTTCATAAAATGGCAGTTCTACAAAAAGTGGGGTACGCGATACTGCTGGCAAGAAAGTTTCTACTAAATCTTTTGTCTTGATTTTACTAGTTTCATTCTTTTAACTCTTTCATGATACGCTTGATGTGAATTAAGGTGGTATTCAAAACCGGCACGCTGACGTCTCCCGGCTTAATCATCAACGGAATTTCTGTGCAACCAAGTAGCATTGCATCCGCCTGATATTTTTCTATATATTTTTCGGCAATACGAATCATCTTTTCTTTATCTTCCAATATCACAATTCCGTTCTCGAGGTTGGGATAAATCAGGTCTCCAATTACAATTCGGTCTTTTTCCTCTGGAATAATCGGAAAAATACCTCTGCTACGCAGGCTCTCATCATACAATCCGCTGCTCATGGTTAATGTTGTTCCAAAAATAAGAACTCTCCTGTAATCACATCTTTGCATTTCCTCAATTGCCGCTTCCACAATACTAAGTACAGGGATTTCAAACTGGTCCTTCATTGAATCCCAGAGTATATGCGGTGTATTAGAGGTAATTGCAGCAATCTGAGCTCTCGCAGCTTTTAATGCACTGACACTTTTCAGGATGATTTCGCACATATCCTGCTCTCTATCTTCCTTCAGTGCCGCAATTACGTCATGCATATTTACACTATCAATCACCAGTTCAGGATACACATCTTCTCCAAAATTTTTTCGGTACAGTTCCACCAACCCAAGATAATAGTCCACCGTTGAAGCCGGCCCCAATCCACCAACCAATCCTATTTTTCTCATATTACATTTCCCCTCATTCCAGAATTTTTCCTGATTATACGCCAAACTGCACAGATTCGCAATTGCTCTTGGCAATCTTTACGATAACAAAATATCCTCCCTGAACATTCTGTTAATCACCCACCTCGTTTTTTAACTGCGCATTCAGTTTTTCATAAAACGTATTCATATGAATTCCATCAACAAGGGCATGATGGCATAGGAGAGTGACCGGTATCAGGATTCTATCCTCCTGTTCAAAATATTTTCCCCAGGTTATCCTTGGATTGCTATCCGCCGGACAAGGTACTGGCTGTACCATTGCTGTATAAGTAATCCACGGAAGTGATGAAATAAAAAGCAAAGAAAGTCCTTCTTCTCCATCTGTGAGAGATGGATTTTTTTTCGCATTCTCCTGTTCTTTTTTTGCATCAACCAAAAATTCCTCCAGGCTGTGGTTTCCCGAAACGCTGCAGTAGCAATAGGTTCCATTGTCTAATCGCTTTTTCTTCACGGGAATCCCTCCATTGGTTTTGCCTGAATTTCAATGATTATAACACCATTCTGGCAGCCAGATCCCAGGCCACCGGTAACAGATAATTTATAAGCTCTTCATTTTCTGGAAAGGACGTTCTGATGAACAGCTCTGCCATCTTGCTTACTTTCTCTTTCAGCAGACCTTCTTCTTCCTTTGCAGAAATATTCCTGATCATTTCCTTATCTTTTTCTTCCAGTCTCTCCTGCATTGGCTTTTTGAGTAGCAAATGCATTAAAACATCCTGCAGTACAACTTCACATAGATTATTAATCATGATTCTGTAATCAGCATCATACTGTGATAAGATTGCGGTTACTCTCTCTTTTTCAAACCTACGCAAAAAGGTCTGCTCTAGATGGATTGCCGCCAAATATTCCTCCATCCGATAAATCCCTTCTAACTGAGACAGGTCCTTCAATATTGGATAGTCCAATGTTAAAATGGAGTTTGACGGATCAAATTTTACATCATACCATCGAAAAAATTCAGGAAATCCTTTCATTATTGTTTCCTGTAGGCACAGATTCCCATAACTATCAAACTGTTCTGTTATTTGGTTATAGAATTCCATGGCATTTTTTACTCTCCAAAGAATACTCTGGTAACCGGCTTCATACGCTTGTTCCGCCGGTTTCTTCCTTGCAAGAACTTCTAATTCTGATTCCGGCAGCGCATGCTCCCTGATGCAAAAAAGAACCGCATTCATCAGCTTTTCAGCAGTCTCATACGTAATAGAACTGCTTTCTGCAGAAACATATTTATTTGCTAGTTTTGACACAATCGGAATTAAGTCTTCCATTTCATATTCAAATCCAGTCCTCGCATCACTCTCGTTTAAAGTTTGATTTTTTTCCATTGGCTACTCCATTCTACCAGAATAATTCTTTCAGAGTTTCAAGGTAAACATCATAGTCCCATCTCTTGACTTCATCAAACTTTTCATACTGATGATATCCATCTGTCTCTTTATAACCTTGGTATCCTGCCCTGATCGCTCTCGCAAAATTCATCAGACAAGTCCCTTCCAGATATGACAGATCACCAAAACAGATGGTCTCGAACTGTTCTTTCATAAAATGCAGAAGCTCCTCATCAGAAATCTCATCCTGTATTTCATTTTTATAGAGATAAAAAATACTTTGCAGTTTAAGCAATATTTCCGTATAATGACTCTGGTCAATGTAGGAAGAGTCACAGAATTCATAAATTAATTTTGGCAGAATACCTGAACCAAATTCAACTCTTCGCTGTTCTCTTAAAGTTTGTACTCTCTCCTGGGTTAATAACCTTGCATCTTCTTCCGTTAGTGAAAGTCCAAATTTTTCGGTGAACTGATTTGTGTTCATAACTTCAGCAAGCTGACTTTTTTGTTGCAATGCTTCCATCCAGTTTTTATCCATGGCAGATACCCCTTTCCCCTTGTTGGAAGTCGATTATAGCACCCTGCCATGCGATGTACCAGTCTTGAATTTATTGCCATTTTGTGGTAATATAAAGATAGAAATTAACAAGAATTCTGCTTATTCATGTTCCTTACAGGCATATTCAGAAACTGTTAATTTGAAAACAGTTACTGCATTTACCATCTGGTCTGGAAATTCCCAATCAGTTCTGCCCGTGCTTTGTTTCATCACTTCCAATAATCCTTTTCTCTTTTCCTGTTCTTCTTCTATTATTTCTATTTTTCCACTTCCAATCACACTTTGAAAGCGAGCTGTGTATTCGCAGGCAATATCTGCTTTTATCAGCTGATAATTTGTATCAAGTTCAAATCCTGCGACTCCATTTTCTCTAATCAGATCTAATTTATGTCCTTCCCTCGCACTATGAAAATAAAACACCAACTTACCTTCTTCTTCAGTGAAACCAAAATTCATTGGAACAATATAGACTCTTTCTCCGTCCCTAAATCCCAGTCTGCAGCAATGACTCGCTGCAATTATCTCCTTCACTTTATTCAAATCCTTAATTTCCCGGTCTTTTCTTCTCATGTCTCGCTTCCCCCTATAATAAAAAGAGCCCATGCTTCTGTCTCCTTTGACTTGTTGACAAAAAGCATGACACTTTTTCTTTTGATGATATCATAAATTACTACTGTGCTTCAAAATCAAATTCATATAGGTAAACAAACTTAAATCCATAAGTATACTGATACTGCGTGAAAAATCCTTGAAAAATCCAAAGTGGACCCGGAAGACTTACAACATGTGGAGACTCAAGCATTGCCAGATATCTTTTCCCTTCGATTTCAACAATCGGTTCCATTCCCTCATGTCGAACAATCATAGTAAGCTTTTCCCGGTCAGCATATTTGAATAGTTCCAATGTAAAACTGTTTTTGTTTAAAATCGGTTCTTCCGGCTCAAACCAATAAGTATGTCTCGGTGCCATGTACATGTAAATTGTATTTTGTGCCTTTTTTGCATAATCTGATACTGTATCAAAGAAAGGAATCCCACGCTCTTCCATTTCATTGATTTTAGACATATATTTTTCAATATCGAGCGACTGCCCTTTTTGCATATCCTTTTGGATATCATGATAGACAATCAATTGCTGGCGCAGATGATTCTCTTGAAGTCTTGCATAATTATGGTAATGATTTATACTTTCCTCTATTGATTTCTGACCGTGATGTATCTTATAGATATCATCAATCGTAAATCCAAGCTTTCTAAAAAAAAGGATTTCTTTTATTCTGAAAATATCATTCTCCGTGTAGACCCGATAACCATTTTCTCTGTTTCGTTTTGGATCTAGTAATCCTTTTTTTTCGTAAAAACGAATGTTCTGTTTTGAGACTCCTGTTTGTATCTCTATCTCTTTAATGTTCATCCCGTCACCCTTTCTTCTTGTCTGTCTTTCTTCTTGTCTGTCTTTCTTCTTGTCCGTCTTTCTATTGTCAGGATAAAGGATATAGTTAGTATAATGTCAAGCGTATCTTACGATTTAAAATAGTATATTACATATTTGTATCTATTTAAAAATTAAAGTCAATTTTAATCCCTTTTAAATCTTCTTCCAGAAGGTCATTTTCAACAATAATCTTTTTCATAACCTTTTGAGCATCTATAACCTGTCCTGAAGCCTGTTTTTCTATCATGCTCGCCACATTATTGTGGTCAGCCTTAATAATTTCCTTAATTAACTCTTCCTGCTTATCACTTGATTCCTTTATTTTATCGATTTTCTCTTGTTCCTCTTCTTTTTTTGCTTCTATTTCTTCTGCCCTTTTTTGCTCCTCTTCTACTTTCTCATCGATGCTTTCTTTTCCATCCCGAATTAAGGAACCTATGATTTCCTTGCTTGCAGCGTCCATAATCTCATCTGATGCACCCTGTGCTTTTTGCATGCCCTGGGACTTAAGCTGCTCCTGCTTTGTTCCTCGAACTGCATCCTGAATCGCAACAATTTCCTGGTCTAAGCTATTTACTGTTTTACGAAAAGACCCTGTCTGTGCATTCAGTTCCAGAACTCTCTTCTGATATTCCGTTTTGGGAATTGTCTGAAGCTCGCTAAGTCTTTTTATTTTTTCCTTTGTAAAAGAAGTATATGTCACCCCACTGATTCGGTCTTGATATTCCTGGAGTAATTCCAGATCTTTTTGCTCCTGCGAATCTGGATCGATTCCATACTCCTTCTGAAGCTCTGATTTTCTTGAAACCAACTCCGAGATCTGCTTCGATGCATTTCCTTTTTCTATACTCTTTTCATCATAAAGTGCACTGAGTTTTTTCAGCCCTTCCTCTGTTTTCTGATCATTTTCCCAGGCATTTCCAATCAGCTGAAATGCCTGTTTTTGAGCCATCTGTCTTTTTTGTTCCAATAAATTGTGTTTATCTGTTCCTGTCCTTAGATTACTCGCAAAAAATGCCTCTCTACCTTCATTTTGCCCTTCTCTTCTCCGTAGATCACTTTGATATTCTGACCCATCCTGAAATGCTTTTATAGATATCGACATGATACTCCCCCTCTGCTCTCTATCTCGACATTCGATCCGTATACTATAATCTTTTATTCAAAATTAACAACCTGCGCATTACTATAAAGAGTAGAAACATCTGTTTCTTTATCCCAATACGAAAGTAACTCCCCACTTTGTTCTTCCAGGATTAGTCTTGAATAGCCATCATTTGCTCCTGTGTAGATTCCCGATTCATCATAGGCAATCGGATAAGCTGTCCCTTGGCTGGTAATCTCACCAATAGGAATGATTTCATGATTCATAAAAACATAACCACTACAAAAAATTGTTGCATTCAGACCTTTTTCATACTCGTATGTCCCCTCAGTTACAAGTAGAACAGGATATGACAAATTAGAAATCTTTATCAAGCTATAGCTCTGTTCCTCAGTAAGAGTGGCAAGAATTGGCTGATACACTTGTCGAACGATTTCTCTGCTTTCTGAATCATTGCCAGTTAGTTTAAATATGTAATTGGTATCATACGTTCTGACAAAAAGTTTTCCGTCTTTTAAAATAATATACTCTGCCATGGAATTAATTGGCGTCTCATTTACGATTAAACCCGTCTCACAATCTACCAACTTTAAATAATCCTTTTCTGATGTGAACCCATATCCGCAGATAATGACCTGCTCTCTTATCACAAACGAATAGGAATTGCAGGTCAGGGGCTCTGTCTTCCATAAAACATGATAATCCGAAAGGTCAATTGCCGTAAGATAGGCATTCTGCGGTGACGACTCTGCATATGTATTATGAGAAGTTGCCACGTAAAGAATTCCGTCTTGTACTTTGGCAAAATTAATTCTTTGCTTTATAAAATCGTAGTCCTCTTCCCTGTAGCTCTCACCATATTGAAACTCAGAAAAGTCTAATGTAACCTTTTCTCCTGATTCCAATTTACTCAATGTTAATAAATAAGTTTCGTAATTATTATCCCCTTTTGTTTCGTAAGTATAGGTATCATCTGAATAAGGGAACTGTTCAAGTGATAAGCCATTATCTATCAGCCAGTTTTTAGTGTCCGTTATCTTATTGTGCTCCTTCTCAACAAGCTCAAGGCTTAGCAGTTTCGAAAATTCAGTGGCCTTAACAGACGAATCAATATAATAATCGACACCAGGGTTTATTATTTTGATCACTTGTTCACTCACCTGCTCCGGTTCTTTTTCCATTTCTTCAGTCTGTTGTGAAATAGCTTCTTGTTCCGAACCAGCCGGTGACTCTGATAGTATTTCTGTTATGCTTTCTTCGTTTTTTATCTCCTGTCCAGTGGAAGCCTTACACCCTCCAAGCACAAAGCCTGCAGACATGAATATCATTAAGCTTATCCTCAATTTTCTCATCCCATACTCCTCTTTACACTATTTTCCGTTCATCCTATCTATTTAATATTACTTATTCATTATTATTTATTTATTATTATTTATCTAATCTTTTTTTTAATCACCGTTATCTTTTGTTAAATCAAGGTTTTTTTCAGATACCAGCTGTATCCATGGAATAACAGCGTCTTTTTTTCTTTCTGAAAGATTGGCTCAAGTGTAAGATGGAACCATTCCCTGATTTCTTCCTGATTCATACCTTCTCCATCTATTTTGACATTTACATTAGATTGAATCAGCATAAAACGAATAAACTCATCCAAATCAAACCTAAACTCCAAGTCAAATTCATATTGTTTTAGAATCTTGAAACCTTCTAATTCCACTTCGTGTGACTTCCAGATCTCTTCGTTTCTGGATGGCTTTGGAAACTTTACCAAATAGCTTTGATCCCACCACTTTGTAAACTCATCAGATAGCAGCATTCTATTCGTAATCCAGAAATCATAGATAAAAAGTATCCCATTCTCGTTCATCACATGGCAAAGATTTTTGAGGAATCTCTCCCTATCTACCCACTGAATCACTCCAGCTGCTGTAACAATATCATACCTCTGCTTGTGTGGTATCTCTTCTGCCTGAGAAACGAAGAATTCCAAACCACTTCCTTCACATACTTCTCTGGCAACACTTATCATTTCTCCCGAGACATCAGTTCCTGTCACCTCGTTACAGATCAGTTTTAGCGCCTTCGTAGATAAGCCCGCACCACACCCTACGTCAAGTCCTCTTTCAAAATTCATCTCACAAAAATCCTGCTTAAAAAGTTCCATCACATTTTTATGCAGAAATGGGCGTTCCTTATATCCTTGTGCAATCCTTCTAATATCAAATGCTTTATGATCCATTCTAGTCACTCCTCGTTAAATTCTATTATAGCAGATGCAAAGATAATGGAAACAGGTTTGTACTTTGGCAGCGCATTTTTAATAAAAAACTCCCAACTAGGCAAACAAGGTTTTCACTTGTCAGCCCGGAAGGGAGTATCCTTTTACTTTATCTCTAACTCTGGCGGCACATCTAATTCATCTGACACATATTTCCCATTCTTTTTTCTCTGTCTAACACATTCTGTCAAAAGGTACTCAATCTGTCCGTTTACAGAGCGAAAATCATCCTCTGCCCAATTTGCCAATGCATCATAGAGTTTCGTCGATAGTCTTAGCGGAACTTGTTTTTTTTCTTTATCACTCAAATCATCACCATCACTTGCTACATTAGTTTACTTAGTACAGGCTTCCAGAATTCACGATTGGCTGAGCATCTTTATTCCCACATAAGACTACAAGAAGATTTGACACCATGGCTGCTTTTCTTTCTTCATCCAATTCTACAACGCCTGTTTCACTTAATTTCTTCAATGCCATTTCAACCATGCCTACTGCACCCTCTACTATCATTTTGCGTGCATCTATAATTGCTGATGCCTGTTGTCTTTGAAGCATGACTGCAGCTATTTCTTGTGCATATGCAAGGTATGTGATTCTGGCTTCAATTATTTCTAGTCCTGCTTCTTTTATTTTAAGTTGAATCTCTTGTTTGATTTTCATTGCAACTACTTCACTCGACCCGCGAAGACTGCCATCATCCGGAAGTCCGTCTCCTGTCGTATCTATATTGGTTGCTACATCATAAGGATAACTACGAACAATATTCCGAAGTGCAGCGTCACATTGTAAGGAAAGATATTCTTTAAAATTATCAACATTGAAGACAGCCTTTGCTGTATCAACGACTCTCCATGTTACGGCAATTCCAATTTCAATCGGATTACCCAGGCAGTCATTAATTTTCTGCTTATTATTGTTCAGCGTCATTATCTTTAATGAAATTTTTTTACTTCCTGGTTCATACTCCGTTGTGCCCAAAATCGTTGACAAGTTAAGAGCCGTACTTGAAGTATGTTCTACATCTCCACTTTGCTTTAACTTTGTTTTCGCTGCTGGATTCACGCTGGTACTAAATGGATTTACAAAGTAAAACCCATCCTCTTTTAGCGTTCCAACATAAGTACCAAATAACGTAATGACAAGTGCTTCCTGTGGCTTGAGAACGCGAAGTCCCAACAGTGGAATCCACCCAATACACAACCATATGATACTGATTGTTATCAAGATTACATTGGCTCCAATTGCTCCATAAATACATAATACAAGCGACAATAAATATACAACAATTGTAGTAAGCATAACTAGCATTCCATTTTTATTTTTGTCTAAAATCTTCTCTTCCATTTTGCAAAACCCCCATCTGCATGCATTCGCATACTTGAATTTATATGATATCATTATGATATCACCGAGATTCTAATTCGTCAATGATTTTTTTATGGGACCTTTTATGGGACGAGTCTGTTCCTATCTCGTGGAAACAGAGTTGCGTATCTGACATTATCCTGATTTAATAATTTACTTGTAAATCTCTCAAGTCCCAATCCTAATCCGCCATGTGGGGGCATTCCATACTGATGCATCATAAGATAACTTTCAAAGAGTTCAACATGCATTCCTCTTTGTCTCATCTTCTCAACCTGATCTGTATAGGAATGAATTCTCTGACCTCCAGTTGTAATTTCAAGTCCTCCAAATAGTAAATCAAAACTTTTTGTTTCTTTTGGATTTTCATCACATTCCATTGCATAAAAAGGACGTTTTTTGCTCGGATAATGTGTAACAAATACAAACTCACTTCCTGTTTTCTTTTTGAAATACTGGCAGATAAGTTTTTCTTCCTCTGGCTCAAGATCTTCCTCGTCTTTTATAGTTCTATTATATTCTTTCGCAATGAGTTCCTTTGCCTCGATAAACCTAATCGACGGGATTTCATTACATTCTGGTAGCTTCACATTTAACAGAGTAAGTTCATTCCCATATCTGGTTTTTAGAAACTCCATAATGTGCTTTAGCATTCTTACCTCCATCTGCATAATTTCTTCAAATCCACTTAGGTATCCCATTTCGAAGTCAACACTGGTGTACTCATTCAAATGTCTTGAGGTATCATGTTTTTCAGCTCGGAATACCGGTGCAATTTCAAAGACTCTTTCAAAAACTCCAACCATCATCTGCGGGTACAAAAAAAGAACCACACAAGTAACTATATCATTTATCAATGATATCATTTACCAATGTGGTTCTTCCTCTTTATCCCACACAGGCGCAACGCGATTAGCACTTGCACCTGTGAATTTTCACAGCTACAAGCGCTATCAATCGTCGTCCTGGTTTAAAATAAGGAATGAATGAAAAATACTCATACGAATGACCTTGCTTTCTACAAATTTAATTAGGAATATAACACAGCTCAAATCGTCTTGTCAAATAGATCTTATTACCATCTATGACTTCTTACTCACCAAGCTGAAAATCCCAAGCAAAACAGCAGCACCTATGACCGCTACAACAAAGCTTCTAAGATTAAATCCAGTAACACCTGCTGCACCAAATAAACTCATGATAAATCCACCTAGCCAGCTACCAATGATACCCACGATCACATTCGCAATAATCCCCATACTACCGTTTCTTTTCGTTAACATACTGGCAACCCAGCCTGCTAACCCTCCAAAAATAATCCAAATGAACCAATTCATTGTTATCACCTTTCCTTCTCATGCAAGATTGAATGAAAGCAAACAAAGCATATGTTTTCAAAGGCTACCTATAGATTATAACAAAGATACTGGTAACTGTCACTCGTGTAGTGATACACTTCGATAGAGTTGTTTCAATTGTCTAATAATTAACACAATATATTGTATTAATTATTTATTTAGCACTATATATTGTAGACTTATTCCCACCTTAGTGATATGATAATATCCAAAACAAGTCCCTTTTTAGGAATCAATTATTCCATAATATGATAAGAATATGTGAGGATTTTACTATGCAAAAGACAATTAGAAAAAGAAATGGTACCGTTGTAAACTTTGATAAAAGCAGAATTACCAATGCAATCTTCCAAGCTATGGTATCTGTAAATGAAGAAAATCTGGAAATCGCAAAAGAAATAGCGGATAAAATAGAGTCTACGTATCGCGATCACCTTCGCGTGGAAGATGTAGAACGACAGGTTGTAAAGGAACTGTTTCTTGCGAATCTGGATAACGTAGCCGATTCCTATGCCGATTATAAGGCACAGCGGAAATTACTCCGTTCAACCAGCCAGCTTAAGTACCAAGGAAAGTTTTTATCCAGTGATTTTATTGCCCGCTATAAACATCTGCCTGATCCTTTTCCTACAGAGCTTGGGAAGTTCGTCTATTATAGAACCTATAGCAGACCGGTTCCTGAGGAAAAGCGAAGAGAGTTCTGGTGGGAAACCTGTTATCGGGTTGTGGAATTTAATATCGGACTCGAACTAGATGCGATGAAACGTCAGGATATTGAAATTACAGAGAAAATTAGCGCAGAACTGACAATAGAAGCAGAAGAAATCTATGACTTGATGTATCACCTTAAATTGTTTCCATCAGGTCGTTCCCTCTGGATTGGTGGCAGCAAAGCTTCGTATCTCTATCCCCTAAGTAATTTCAACTGCAGTTTTGTCACGATAGATAGCCTTAAAAAGTTTTCCGAGATCTTTTTTGTTCTGATGCTTGGAACCGGCGTCGGACTATCTGTGGAACGGGAATACGTACGTAAACTTCCAAAGATCAATAGTAAAATTGAAATTATACACAGATCCTATGAGTCTGTCCCAGCAAGCAGTCGAAAAGAGTACACCGAACTCAGACTCATGAATAATAATGCAATTGAACTTGAACTTGGAGATAGTAAATTCGGCTGGTCAAATGCAATTGATCTATTTTTTGATATTCTGTCTTCCAAGCAGTATGTCGGCGTAGAATATATTTTCATCAATTATAATAACGTTCGCCCAGAGGGGGAACGGTTAAGAACTTTTGGTGGGTATGCCTCCGGACATAACAACATCAAGCAGATGTTCGAAAAAATATATCGCATTTTCAAAGAAAAAAGAAACATCAATTACCAGCAGTGGCAAACTATTACTCCAATTGACGCCCTCGATATTGCTACGATTATTGCTGAAAACGTTGTATCTGGTGGTGTAAGGCGAAGTGCTGAGATTGTATTCTGCGATGCAGATGAAACTGAAGTTTTAAATGCAAAAGCAAATCTTTATTACCAGGACGATGATGGAAACTGGATTGAGAATAAGCAAACACTCAATCGGGCTCTTGCTAACAACACTGTAATCTACAAAAAGAAACCAACGAGAGAAGAGCTACACGCACATTTTGAAAAATTAAAAATATCTGGTGAACCATCTTTTGCAAATTTTGAAGAAATGAAGCGAAGACGTGCAGATGTGCAGGGTGGCAATCCATGTTTTGAGATTTTGTTGAAAGACAGAGGCGTCTGCAACTTAACTGAAGTGAATCTTATGGGTTTTGTAAATCCAGATGGGACTTTTGATAAGAAGGAAATGCTAAAGGCACAACGATTTTCCGCACGGATTGGATATCGGATGGCTAGTATTGAACTCGAACTCCATGAGTGGAATCTGGTAAATCAGGAAGACAGACTGACAGGATGCTCCATTACAGGTGTTATGGATTTTAAAAATGCAACCAGTATCTCCGATGACGATTTTGCAAAGTTACTAAGGGATCTCAGAAAAACTGCAACCAATTCCTCCTATGAGCTGGCTGATTTTCTTAAGATGAACCGGCCAAAGCTTGTAACTGCCGTGAAACCATCCGGAACAATCAGTCAGCTTCCAACCGTATCAAGTGGTGTTCATTTTTCTCATGCTCCTTACTATATCAGACGTGTCAGAGTGAATGCAAAAGATCCACTGGCACAGGCTTTATCTGATGCCGGGTTTCCATGGAATCCGGAGGTTGGACAGACTGCCGAAGAACATAGGACGAAGGTATTTGAGTTCCCCGTTAAAGCACCAGAAGGAAGAACCAAATATGACGTGTCTGCAATTGAACAATTAGAGCTATATCGCACTTTAATGAAAAACTATGTGGATCACAACGCTTCGAATACCGTCCATGTACGTCCCGAAGAATGGATGGAAGTAGAACAATGGGTCTACGATCACTGGGACGAAATTGTCGGCGTCACCTTTCTTTCTTTAGATGATAGTTTTTACCAGTTGCTCCCCTACGAAGCAATCAGTCGTGAACAGTACCAATCTTTATCAGAAAAGTTACCTAAATTTAATCCGAATATTTTACGACAATATGAGACCTTTGAGGATGAATTTGATATTCTGGATGCAGACTGTGAAAGCGGCGTGTGCCCAGTAAGATAAGGTTTATGCACGATTCATGTATGCGAAAGCATGCCACAAGAGTTATGAAGAAAGGAATGGTTAGCAGTATGGAGATTATAATACGACATGAACAAGAAGTTGATTATAGAAACGTAGAGGAACTGACGCGAGAAGCCTTTTGGAATCGATATGTCCCAGGATGTGATGAACATTATCTTGTTCAT
>CANRNK010000046.1 GCA_947631985.1 uncultured Lachnospiraceae bacterium
TCCTATATAGAAGAAACATCAATGGAGGCAGCACCCGCATATGAAGGCGATGCGGCAGTCTATGATGAGATGGCAGTTGCACCACAAGAAAACGCAGAAGTGTCAAAAGAAATGACCGTTGTAGAAGGTACTACTGGAGGAGAGGTGACATCTCCTGGCGTAGGAAGAAAACTAATTAAGAATGTTGACTTATCAGTTGAAACCCAGGAATTTGATGCATTAATCTCTAATGTAAGAACTAAAATTGGAGCACTTGATGGTTATATTGAAAGCATGAGTATTGGAGAAAATGGATATTCCGCAGAAGATACAACCCGATATGCAAACGTAACAGCAAGAATTCCATCAAAGAATCTGGATCAGTTTGTTCAAAACGTAGAGAAAATTTCTAATCTGATTAGAAAAAATGAAAGTGTTCAGGATGTGACATTACAATATGTAGACCTAGAAAGTCATAAGAAAATGTTACTGACGGAACAGGACAGCCTGCTTCGTCTTTTGGAAAAAGCAGAAACAATTGAAGAAATTATAACGATTGAAAGCAGATTATCGGAAGTTAGATATCAGATTGAAAGCATGGAATCACAGATACGTGTCTATGACAATCAAATTGACTATAGTACGGTATATTTATATGTTACAGAAGTGGAAAGATTAACGCCGCCAGAAGAGAAAGCAGTTGGGGATCGAATTCGAATTGGGTTCTTTGAAAATGTGTATAAGGTACAGGATGGATTAAAAGAATTTGGAATCTGGTTCGTCATTAACATCCCATATCTGGTTCTGTTTCTCATCGTTCTACTTGTGATTCTGGTAATCGTTGGGATGATTGCGAAAAAAGAGAGAAAACGGGCAGAAAAAAGAAAAAAAGCACAAATAGTGGAAAGTGATTATGCGAAAAAATACCAGGATAATCTAAACCAGCAAACCTTACAGAGCAAGGGATACAACCAAGAGGTACAGGCTGAAGAAAAAAAGTCTGAAGAGAATAAATAAGATCCATTTAAGAAAGGTAGTTTCATGAAAGAAAATTATAAATCAGGTTTTGTAACATTAATTGGGAGACCAAATGTTGGAAAATCAACGCTTATGAACCAGATTATTGGACAAAAAATAGCAATCACATCAGATAAACCCCAGACAACGAGGAACCGGATTCAGACAGTTTATACAACGGAAGAAGGACAGGTCGTCTTTGTTGACACGCCTGGAATCAACAAATCCAAGAATAAGCTGGGAGATTACATGCAGTCGATTGCAAAGAGATCAATTGGGGAAGTGGATGTCGTAATGTGGCTGGTTGAGCCCACGACCTTTATTGGTGCTGGAGAACGTGTCATCTTAGAGCAATTACAAAAAACAACGGCTCCGGTTATTCTGGTTGTCAATAAAACCGACACTGTGAAGGAGGAAGAAGTATTTAAGGCAATTGATCACTATAGAACCGAATATGATTTTGCTGAAATCGTACCGGTTTCGGCAAAAAAGAATACAAATATTGATGAGTTGATGAAATGCGTTATGAAATACCTTCCCTTTGGTCCAGCATTTTATGATGAGGATACCATCACAGATCAGCCGGAGCGTCAGATTGTTGCGGAATTAATCAGAGAAAAAGCGTTACGCCTGATGGAAAAAGAGATTCCACATGGAATCGCAGTCTCAATTGAAAGTATGAAGTACAGTAAAAAACTTGTCACAATTGAAGCAACCCTGATCTGTGAAAGAGATTCCCATAAGGGAATGATTATTGGTAAAAATGGAGTTATGCTTAAAAAAATAGGAAGTTTGGCCAGAGAAGATATAGAAGAGATGCTTTCTTGTAAAGTGAATTTACAATTATGGGTCAAGGTAAAAAAAGACTGGAGAGACAGTGACTTTTTGTTGAAAAATTTCGGGTTTCATAAAAACGATCTGGAACTGTAAAAGGAGTCACGGTTAAAGGGACAAAACATGCAGGAGTTTATTACTGTAATTGGAATGGTACTAAAAGTTGTGCCTGTCGGAGATTACGACAGGCGCGTTGTTATCTTAACGAGTGAAATGGGAAAAATAGTTGCATTTGCAAAAAGTGCAAGAAAGCAAAACAGCCATCTGGTAGCAGCTACCAATCCTTTTTCTTTTGGAAAATTCAGGCTTTACGCTGGACGTTCCTCCTATAACATCATAGAGGCTGAAATCTCCAATTATTTCGAAAAGCTGCGCGATGACTTTGAGGCAGCCTATTATGGAATGTATTTTCTGGAGATTGCAGATTTTTATACAAGAGAGAATAATGATGAAAAAGAACAATTAAAACTGTTATACCAATCATTAAAAGCACTGGCATTTCAAGGGATGAATAATAGGCTGATTCGCACGATATTTGAAATCAAATCGATGGTAGTAAATGGAGAATTTCCAGGAATGCCAACACAGGATCCCTATCTGGAATCCACAGCATATGCGTTTCATTATATTGAAACTGCCTCTATTGAAAAGCTGTATACCTTTCAGGTATCGGATGAAGTATTAGCGGAAATGCTCGTGGTGACTGAGAAATTAACAAAAAGAATGTGGAACTATAAGTTCAATAGTCTTGAAATATTAGACCAGTTGCAATGATGATTTGGAATTAAGGATTGAAAATAGTGAAATTGTTCGTTATAATTATAACGAAAGTTTTACATTATGAGGAGAACCCACGTTACTATGAAAAAGAAAACAGGAATACTACTGGTCATTGCATTGGCGTTTATGAGCTATGGGTGTGCTGCAAAAGAAGAAACAACTGCAACTACAATAGAAATAAAAAAAGACGGAACCTTAACACATTATATTGTAGAAGAGTTTCAGGGTGAAAATTATAATGAAACGGAACTTTTAGAAATGGTAGAGAGTGAAATTTCCGATTATAATCTTACAGATGGAACAGAAAAAATAAAGTTAACAGAAATGTCGGTTGAAGAATCAATTGCAAAACCAATCGTATCATTTGAAGACTTTTCATGTTATGCGGCCTTTAATGATGTGAATTTTTTTTATGGAACGGTTGCACAGGCGTATGAATCTGGGTATGACCTCTCAATCAGCTTGAATCATGTTGAAGATGGAACCACAATTTCAAGAGATGACATCCTTAAAATGGGACAATATTATATTGTGATTATGGAAGAAAATTGTAATGTAAAGCTATTTAAGAAGATTGAATACACCAGTAGTAATGTAATAGTAAAAGATAAAAAAGAGGCAACCGTGCAAACGCAGGACGGCGAACTTGCCTATCTTTTATTTCAATAAATCAATTCCGAAAAGGGACACTAGGAGGCATTCATGGAAAAGACAATGGAAAAAATTGTAGCACTTGCTAAATCGAGAGGTTTTGTTTATCCTGGCTCGGATATTTATGGTGGATTAGCAAACACTTGGGATTATGGAAATTTAGGAGTTGAATTAAAGAATAACGTTAAAAAAGCATGGTGGCAGAAGTTCGTGATGGAAAATCAGTACAATGTAGGAGTTGACTGTGCGATTCTGATGAATCCACAGACGTGGGTTGCATCGGGACATCTGGGAGGATTTGCGGATCCATTAATGGACTGTAAAGAATGCCATGAGAGATTTCGCGCTGATAAAATTATTGAAGATTATGCGAATGAGAAGGGAATTACATTAGAGTCTGGTCTTGACGGATGGTCTCAGGAGGAAATGAAACAATTTATCGATCAGAATCATATCGGTTGTCCTACCTGTGGTAAACATAATTTTACAGATATCAGACAGTTCAATCTCATGTTCAAGACTTTTCAGGGAGTAACGGAAGATGCAAAGAATACAGTGTATTTGCGTCCTGAGACTGCACAGGGTATTTTTGTAAACTTTAAAAATGTACAAAGAACCTCTAGAAAGAAAATTCCTTTTGGAATTGGACAGATTGGAAAATCATTCAGAAATGAAATCACACCAGGTAATTTTACCTTTAGAACCAGAGAATTTGAACAAATGGAACTTGAGTTTTTCTGCGAACCGGATACAGATCTTGAATGGTTCGACTATTGGAAATCATTTTGCATCAACTGGCTGAAAACACTTGGAATTACGGATGAAGAAATGAGAGTCAGAGATCATGATGCGGAAGAACTTTCCTTTTATTCAAAAGCAACGACAGATATTGAATTCCGGTTCCCATTTGGATGGGGTGAACTCTGGGGAATTGCTGACAGAACGGATTATGATTTGTCACAGCACCAGAATACTTCGGGTCAGGATTTGACTTATTTTGATGATGAGAAAAAAGAAAAATATATTCCTTATGTCATTGAACCATCTCTTGGTGCCGATCGTGTTGTTCTGGCATTTTTATGTGCAGCTTACGATGAAGAAGAGATTGGAGAAGGGGATGTGAGAACGGTACTTCGTTTTCATCCCGCTCTTGCACCTGTTAAAATAGCAGTATTTCCACTTTCGAAAAAATTGGGAGAAGGAGCAGAGAAAGTTTTTGGGGAATTATCCAAAAAATATAACTGCGAATTTGATGACAGGGGAAATATAGGAAAACGTTATAGGAGGCAGGATGAAATTGGAACTCCATTCTGCATCACTTATGATTTTGAGTCTGAAACAGATGAATCTGTGACAGTAAGACACCGTGATTCCATGGAACAAGAGAGAATTAAAATTGCTGATTTAAAAGCATATTTTGATACTAAATTTGATTTTTGATGTAAATGAGAAATAGACTAACAACAGTGTCCTTTTGGATACCAAATGGTAAAGGAGAATCGATATGGCAGAAATCGTAATCACAACAAGTAATTTTGAAGAAACAGTATTAAAATCAGAACAGCCAGTTTTGGTGGATTTTTGGGCTGCATGGTGCGGACCTTGTAAAATGCTATCCCCTATTATTCAGGAAATAGCAAATGAAGTTGAAGGAATTAAAGTTGGCAAGATAAATGTGGATGAAGAACCAGATCTCGCAATGAAATATAAAATCATGAGTATTCCTACAATTATGATTTTTAAGAATGGTGAAGTGGCAAACAAATTAATCGGAATGCAGACAAAAGCTGCACTTCTTGATTTGTTGAAAGACTGATTTCACAAAAAGTTTATAGGAATCTAATACTTTCTCTATTGCATTTAACTTGACTGCTTTTATAATAAAAATAGAAGCGGATTGTTAAAAAAACAATTTTATGCAAAATAGAACTGTGGTGTTTTGGTACAGTTGGGAGAAAGGCTTGGTAAGAGTATGAAATATCAGGTGATTTATAGTAGCAATACAGGAAATACTGAAAAAGTGGCAAAAGCAATTTTTTCAGCAATACCTGGATTTGAGAAGGATATTGTTAGATTTGAGGAGAAGACAATCCCAGTTGATGCTGATGTATATTTTGTTGGGTTTGGCATCCACAAGGGAGCTTGTCCGATGATTTTACTGGATTTTTTATCTGAGCTTCATCATAAGAAAATAGTGATTTTTGGAACCTGTGGACTTGGATCAGATGAATCATATTACAGATGTCTGGAAGATGAAGTAAAGGCTTGGATTGCAGATGACAGTGAGTGGATTGGCAGCTTTATGTGTCAGGGAAAGATGCCAATCAATGTACGAAATAAATATGTTGAAATGCTGGGGCAGGGGAATGATCCTAAGATTGAGAAGATGATTCATAATTTTGATTTGGCCATGACGCATCCAGATAACAATGATCTACAGAATGCGACTGCATTTGTGGAAAAAATGATTAGAAAAATAGAGGAATACTAGAATCAGGATAAAAGGAGATAAACAAATGTATCGTATTGGAGTTGATTTGGGTGGAACGAATATCAAAGCAGGAATTATGGATGAATCATATAAGATTCTAATCAAAGATTCTGTTCCAACAGGTGCCGAGAGAGGTTTTGAGGCAGTTGTGAAAGACATGGCAGAGTTGGTTCTTAATCTGATGCAGAGAAAATCAATTTCTGAAAAAGATGTAATTGGTGTTGGAATTGGAAGTCCTGGGAGCATCGACCCTGCGAAAGGCGTTGTGACCTATTCTAATAATCTGGATTGGAATGACGCACCACTCGCAGATGAATTGATGAAAATGTTGCCATTTAAAGTAAAAGTTTCAAATGACGCGAACTGTGCGACCCTGGGAGAAGTAAAAGCAGGCGCTGCTACAAATGTAGACAACGTTGTATTGCTAACGCTTGGTACTGGAGTTGGTGGCGGCATTGTTTCAGAAGGAAAAATCTTAGAGGGTGGTCATGCAGGTGGAATGGAATTAGGGCATACGATGCTTTTAAGAGGTGGTGCGGCCTGTACCTGTGGCAGAAAAGGATGCCTTGAGGCGTATGCTTCTGCAACCGCGCTGATCAGACAGACAAAAGAGGCGGCAAAAGAAAATCCTGAATCTAAAATTCATGAGATTTGTGGAAATGACTTGAGTAAAGTCAACGGAAAAACGGCATTTCTTGCAGCGCAGATGGATGATGAAACAGGGAAAAAAGTTGTTTCTGAATATATTGGATATCTCGGAGATGGCATTGTTGACTTTATCAATGTTTTTAGACCAGATGTTGTTTTATTAAGTGGTGGAATTTGCAATGAAGGTAAGAATCTCACAGATCCTGTCAATGAATTTGTACAGAAGAACTGTTACGCAACTGCGAATAATTTCATACCAAAAGTTGTAACCGCGATTCTTGGAAATGATGCGGGACTGATCGGTGCAGCAGCATTGGTGGATTAAATAAGGCATCAAATGTTTGACAGAGACTGCGTTTCAATTTATAATATGAAATGCAGTTTTTTTTGTGAAATTAACATGTAATGATAGAAATCGGAGGATTTAGAGTGAAAGCATACGGAGTAAATGAACTAAGGAAAATGTTTCTTGAATACTTTGAAAGCAAGGATCATCTTGCGATGAAGAGCTTTTCTCTGGTTCCACATAATGATAACAGTCTTTTACTGATTAATTCTGGAATGGCACCCCTGAAACCATATTTTACGGGACAGGAGATTCCGCCTAAAAAAAGAATGACCACCTGCCAGAAATGTATCAGAACAGGTGATATTGAAAATGTTGGAAAAACAGCCAGACATGGTACTTTTTTTGAAATGCTTGGAAATTTTTCATTTGGAGATTATTTTAAGAGCGAAGCAATCGCATGGACTTGGGAATTTTTAACACAGGTAGTGGGTCTGGATGCGGATCGATTATATCCATCCATTTATGAAAATGATGAGGAAGCGTTTGCAATCTGGAATCAGGAAATTGGAATTGCACCTGAAAGAATTTTCAGGTTTGGAAAAGCAGATAATTTTTGGGAACATGGTTCTGGCCCTTGTGGACCTTGTTCGGAAGTGTATTACGATCGTGGCGAGAAATATGGATGTGATAGACCGGACTGTACGGTAGGATGTGAATGTGACAGATATATGGAAATCTGGAACAATGTCTTTACGCAGTTTAACAGTGATGGAAATGGGAATTACGAAGAACTGGCACAAAAAAATATTGATACAGGAATGGGATTGGAAAGGCTTGCAGCTGTAGTGCAGGATGTTGATTCTATTTTTGAAATTGATACAGTGAAGGCTCTGCGCGATAAAGTCTGTGAAATTTCAGGGGTATCTTATAAAGAAAATGAAAGTCAGGACATTTCAATCAGACTGATAACGGATCATATCAGATCAGCAACTTTTATGATTTCGGATGGAATTATGCCAACGAATGAAGGAAGAGGCTATGTTCTTCGCAGAATTATCAGGCGCGCATCCAGGCATGGCCGTTTACTTGGTGTGAAAGGAACTTTCCTTGCAATCCTTGGAGAAACAGTGATTGCGGAATCGAAAGATGGCTATCCAGAACTTTTTGAAAAGAAAGATTTTATTTTTAATGTATTAACGCAGGAAGAAAACAAATTTGATAAAACAATTGACCAGGGGCTCTCAATTCTATCTGAAATGATCCAGGCAGCGAGTCTGTCAGGGAAAAATGTACTTGCAGGAGAAGCGGCCTTTAAATTATATGATACCTATGGCTTCCCGATTGATCTGACAAAAGAAATTTTAGAAGAAAAGGGCATGTCAGTGGATGAAGTAGCTTTTAAATCCTGTATGCAGGAGCAAAAAGACAAGGCAAGAGCAGCAAGAAAAGTGTCAAATTATATGGGTGCAGATGTAACGGTGTATGAATCTCTTGACCCGGCAATTACATCAACCTTTGTAGGATATGATGCCTTAACGTTTGAATCAGTGATTACAGCACTGACGACAGAAACAGAGATTTCGGATGCCCTGTTAGAAGGAGAAAACGGAACCATCATCGTAAATGAGACACCATTTTATGCAACAATGGGTGGACAGACTGCTGATGTTGGAACGATTAAGACAGCTGAGGGTGAATTTGCGGTTGAAGATACGGTCAAGTTACTCGGAGGAAAAATCGGACATATTGGCCACGTTACGAGTGGAATGATAAAATTAAAAGATCAGGTTGTATTATCTGTTGATGTTGACCATAGAAATGAAATCTGCAAAAACCATAGTGCAACTCATCTTTTGCAAAAAGCACTCAGGACAGTGCTTGGAAGTCATGTGGAACAGGCAGGTTCCTTTGTAGATGGAGAAAAATTACGCTTTGATTTTAGTCATTTTTCCGCTATGACCAAAGAAGAAATTGCCCAGGTGGAGAAAATTGTAAAAGAACAGATTGAAGCAGCACTTCCGGTAGTGACCCAGGTAATGAGTGTTGAAGAGGCTAAAAAGTCAGGTGCGATGGCTCTGTTTGGTGAAAAATATGGGGAAACAGTACGTGTTGTTAAAATGGGAGAATTCTCAACAGAATTATGTGGAGGAACCCATGTTAAAAATACAGGCAGTATCAATTCCTTTAAGATTTTAACAGAAAGCGGTATTGCTGCAGGGGTTCGAAGAATAGAAGCCCTAACGGGAGGTGCTGTTGCAAAGTATTATCAAAATCTGGAAGAGACCTTACAAGAAGCATCAAAACTTGTAAAAGCATCTCCACAGATGCTGGTTGAAAAATTAGAGCATCTTCTGCTAGAAATGAAGGCAATTCAAAGCGAAAATGAATCTCTGAAAAGCAAAGCTGCAAAAGAATCACTTGGTGATGTCATGGACCAGACAAAGGAGATTAAAGGGGTCAAAATGATCGCAGCCAGAGCAGATGGGGTTGATATGAATGGACTTCGTGATCTGGGAGATCAGCTAAAGACAAAATTAGGAGAAGGTGTTATTGTACTTGCATCTTCCATGGATGGCAAAGTGAATTTAATTGCGATGGCTACAGAAGAGGCAATGAGCAAGGGCGCCCATGCTGGAAATCTGATCAAAGGAATCGCTGGATTTGTCGGTGGAGGTGGCGGTGGTCGCCCGAACATGGCACAGGCTGGTGGAAAAGATCCAGCTGGAATTGATAAGGCAATTGAAGAGGTAGCAAAAATTCTGGAAAGTCAACTATAAATTTTCGAAAAAGTGTTGACGAACCGTGAGAATATGATATAATACTATTTGTGCAATCAAGAATTTCTGTTCATATATGAATTCGAATTCTTAAAAAATACCCGAACAGTCGTATGATGCACAATATAGGGCTGGAGGGGAGGTTAGGTGTGATCGTATGTCAAATGTAATCGTAAAAGAAAATGAAACTTTAGACAGTGCATTACGTCGCTTCAAAAGAAGTTGTGCTAAAGCGGGGATTCAGCAGGAAATCCGTAAGAGAGAGCATTACGAAAAACCAAGCGTAAGACGTAAAAAGAAATCTGAAGCAGCAAGAAAACGTAAATTTAACTAATTTACTAAGGTATAACTAAAGATAAGTCCTTGGCCATTATGACCGGGGACTTTCTATTTTTCAAAATGAGGGACATTTTAGGGGAAAAATTATGTGGACGAGAGCTTTTTTTGGTATGGAGATTTACCATTTGATCGGCTACTTTATTATTTACAGTATACTTGGCTGGTTTGCGGAGTCGGTCTATATGTCTTTTTGCAATAAGAAAGTTACAAACAGAGGCTTTGTTGCGAGTCCATTTTGTCCAATTTATGGATTTGGAGGACTGGGCTGTGTTTTGATTCTGAGTCATCTGAGTGGCAACCTGATTCAGCTCTATCTGGCGGGCGCATTTCTTGCCACTATGTTTGAACTGATTGTTGCCAAATTGATGCATCACCTTTTTGGTGAAGTATGGTGGGATTATCATGACAAACCATTTAACTACAAAGGAATTATTTGTCTTGAAAGTAGTCTCGCATGGGGATTTTATGCAATTATTATTGTTAAATTCCTGAACGGATATCTTTTTAACAGAATGAGTGAAATTCCGGTCGATATTGGAATTAGATTAATTCGTCTTGTGTTAGCGGTTATCAGTGTGGATTTTACAATCCATCTGATTATGGCACTTGGAGTCAATCTTTCGGAGTATCGTAGCCGAATTGTTGAAAAATATGATGCATTTAAAACAAGATGGTACTGATCAAAAGTCAGTACCATTTTTTGAACTCTTTTAGAAAGACTTCTGATATGGTATACTAATAAAAGTATGAAACATTGTAGGGAAAAATAATTGTTTTGATTGTATGTGTGTTTAAGCATGCAGGTGGGAATAAAATGTTTGATCATAATCGATATATCTTAAGAGAATATACTATTACAGCAGACCGAATCAGCAAAGATGCAACCTTTGTTTTTTTGTCGGATCTCCATAACAAGGAATATGGGATGCAAAATGAAGCGCTGATTTTGGATATCATAAAAATAAATCCTGATGCAATTCTGGTTGCGGGTGACATGATTACAGCAAGAGAAAGTGAAAGTGGAGAGCAGGCGATTTCGTTTCTAAAAAAACTTGCCGCAAGATATCCTGTCTACTATGGCTTCGGCAATCACGAAAGTCGAATGAGGCGGCACCCGGAAGTTTATCAGAAAAATTATCAGAGATTTTATCAGGAACTGGAAGCGTGTGGCGTCTGTTTTCTATTAAATCAAAACAGGATTCTTCCAGAGTGGAATATTACAATCTATGGACTGGAACTTTCCGCTAAGTATTATAAAAAGACAAAGAAACATTCGATGGATGATCGCTATATGGAAACATCACTTGGCACGTCACAAAAAAAAGATGGAATGTTCAATCTATTATTGGCGCACAATCCGGAATATTTTGAAAATTATGCAAAGTGGGGGGCCGATCTCGTATTAGCTGGTCATATTCATGGTGGTATCATCCGATTTGGCAGATTAGGCGGATTGATTTCTCCCTCACTTCGTTTTTTTCCGAAGTATGATGGAGGCAGATTCGAAATTGAAAAGAGTACAATGATCTTAAGCAGAGGACTTGGTATGCATACAATTCCGCTTAGAATCTGTAATCCAGCTGAGCTGATCGTCTTAAAGTTACAAAAATCAATGTAAAAGCGGGGGAATTCGATATGGCAATATCTGTAAAATTAGAAGTGTTTGAAGGACCACTGGATCTTCTTTTGCATCTGATTGATAAGAATAAAATTGATATTTATGATATACCGATTGTGGTAATTACGGAACAGTATCTTTCCTATATTAAAAACATGAAAACCGATGATATGAATATCATGAGTGAGTTCCTTGTTATGGCAGCAACGCTGCTTGATATCAAATGCAGGATGCTACTTCCGAAAGAAGTCAATGAGCAAGGGGAAGAAGAAGATCCAAGGTCCGAGCTGGTTCAAAAACTTTTGGAGTATAAAATATATAAATACATGTCTTTTGAACTAAAAGACCGATTACTGGATTCTGAAAAATTGCTGTTTAAAAGACCAACGCTTCCCAAGGAAGTAGAAAATTATAGACAGCCTGTTGATTATGAGGAATTAATTCAGGATCTTAATCTTGGGAGACTAAATGATATTTTCAAATCGATTATTAAAAAACAGGAAGATAAAATCGATCCGATCAGAAGTAAGTTTGGAAAATTAGAAAAAGATGAAATCAGCATGGAACAAAAGATGTCCTATGTAGAAGAGTATATTAGTAAAAATAAAAAATTCAGCTTTCGGGCACTGCTCGAGCGTCAAACGGGAAAAATGGAAATCATCGTTACTTTTTTAGTGATTTTAGAACTGATGAAAGTGGGACGGATTCATATTTTTCAAGAAGATATTTTTGATGATATTTTAATAACGACAGCGTAATGGTGAGGGGAATCATGGAAAGAAATAAGGCAGAGGCGATACTGGAAGCAATTTTATTTACAATGGGAGAGTCAGTCGACGCAGGAAAACTTGCGGAAGTGATTGAGGAAGATTTAAATACGACGAAGGAAATCTTAGCCGAAATGATACAAAATTATCAACAGGATAATAGGGGGATTTCAATCATTGAACTAGATGGAGCATACCAGATGTGCTCTAAAGGGGAGTACTACGAACATCTGATCAAAATTGCGAAAGCACCCAGAAAATATGTGTTAACAGAGACGGTTCTTGAGACGCTTTCCATCATAGCGTACAAACAACCCATTACCAGGCTTGAAATAGAAAAAATCAGGGGTGTAAGCTGTGACCATGCAGTGAATAAGCTAATTGAACTTGATCTGATCAAAGAATTAGGAAGAATGGATGCACCAGGAAGACCACTCCTTTTTGGAACAACAGAACAGTTTCTTCGAAGCTTTGGTGTGAAATCTCTGGAAGAATTACCTGAACTGAATGCAGAGCAGATGGAAGACTTTAAGGAGCAGGCAGAAGAAGAAATCCAATTAAAATTGGATGTGTGATAAGGAGTAAATTTAAGAGCATGCCTCGAACAGAGAGAAAGGAAGTTTATGCTGAGACAAATTATTAAAATTGAGGAAGAAAAGTGCAATGGCTGTGGTTTATGTGCAGAGGCATGTCATGAGGAAGCAATCATCATTCAGGATGGGAAAGCAAGACTAATCAGGGATGATTATTGTGATGGACTGGGAAATTGCCTTCCTGCATGTCCTACGAATGCAATTACGTTTGAAATGCGGGAAGCACTTGAATTTGATGAAGTTGCAGTGAAGTTGAATATGGAAGCAAAAAAACAACAGGCAGATCAGCAGTCAAACCCGGTTAAGCAGGAAAAGGAAGAAGAGATTCGTGAAAAAAACACAAAGTCCAGACTGGAACACTGGCCAGTGCAGATAAAGCTGGTTCCTGTTGCAGCGCCTTACCTAGAAAATGCAAGATTACTGATCGCGGCAGATTGTACAGCCTATGCATTTCCTGATTTTCATGAGCGGTTTATGAAAAATCACATTACACTGATTGGATGTCCAAAGCTTGATGAGGGTGATTATTCTGAAAAATTAAAAGAAATCATTATGAGAAATCATCTCAAAAGTGTCACAATTGTTCGTATGGAAGTTCCCTGTTGTGGTGGAATTGAGTATGCATTTAAAAAAGCACTGAAAGAAAGTGGCGAAATCATACCCTGGCAAGTGATTACATTGTCGTTAGACGGCAAAATCATAGAAGAATAAGGAGGACTCAGTATGGAAGTAATTATGAAGAATATTAACAAGAGTGAAGTACATGTATTAAAAGATCTGGTTACCTATATGGACAATCAGGTGGTGAGTAAGACGTTGGTTCAAAACCAGAATGTAAGTATCACTTTATTTGCATTTGACAAGGACGAAGAAATTAGTTCTCATGAATCAAATGGAGATGCTTTTGTGGTGTGCCTTGATGGAGTTGGTGAAGTAACGATTGATGACCAAAAGTTTCGATTAGAAGAAGGCATGAGTATTGTAATGCCTGCCAAACATCCGCATGCGGTCTTTGGTATAGAAAAATTCAAAATGATGTTAACGGTTGTTTTTTAACCTGTGGATATGGCCCCGCTTATCAGAGTTTGCTTACCTCGGATGGGCGGGGATTTTTTTGTTGCACGAATAGTGGAGCTATGATAGAATAACTTTGATATTCAAAGTAAAAACAGGAAGGTGTCATCGTGATAGTAGAACCAAGAATAAAAGGATTCATTTGTACAACAGCGCATCCATTGGGATGCAGTGAAAATGTAGACAGGCAGATTGCCTATGTTAAGGAAAAAGGATCTTGTAGAGGTCCTAAAAAAGTGTTGGTCATTGGTTCGTCAACGGGATATGGACTGGCATCGAGAATCATGGCGACGTTTGGCTGTGGAGCAGACACGCTTGGCGTGATGTATGAACGAGAGGCAACAGAAAAAAGAACAGCGTCACCTGGCTGGTATAATACGATTCATTTTGAAAAAAAGGCACACGCAGCAGGTTTCTATGCAAAGACAATCAATAAAGATGCTTTTTTGAAGGAAACAAAGAAAGAAGTTTTCGCTGAAATAGAACAATCTCTTGGCAAGATAGATATGGTGATCTATAGTCTGGCAGCTCCGAGAAGAACCACAAGTGATGGACAGGTTTTCCAGTCTGTTTTAAAACCACTCAATGAAAAATTTACAGAGAAGTCATGGAATCTTACAACCAATGAAATCACAGAAGCAACCATTGAACCGGCAACACCGCAAGAGCTTTTAGAGACTGTGAAAGTAATGGGTGGTGAAGACTGGCAAGACTGGATTGATGGACTTCTGGAACGGAAGCTTTTAAATGAGAATGCAATGACAATTGCATATTCCTATATTGGACCAGAACTAACTTATCCAGTGTATTATAACGGAACAATTGGAATGGCCAAGAAACAGTTACAGGAGACTGCAGAGAGTTTAAACAAGAGACATGAAACAAGTGGACTACAGGCTTATATTTCTGTGAACAAAGCACTTGTGACCCAGGCAAGTAGTGCGATTCCAATTGTACCACTCTATTTTGCGCTTCTATACAAGGTGATGAAAGAGAAGACGTTACATGAGGGCTGTATCGAACAAGCAGAGCGTCTATTTCGGGAAAAACTGGGAGAGAATCAGGTTGTGACAGATGAGGAACGAAGAATCCGTGTGGATGATCTGGAAATGCGACCGGATGTTCAAGAAGAGACCATGCGTAGGTGGAACCTGGTGAATACAGATAATTTAGAAGAGTATGCTGATGTTAAAGGATATTGGGATGATTTTTATCATATGTTTGGGTTTGGGTTTGACAACATTAACTATGAGGAAGATGTTGAAATATAGAGGTTTGTAGAAGGGGAAAGGCAGCGAGGCTGCCTTTCTTTCTTTTTGCCTAGAATTTACATGAATCAGATAGTTTGGAAACGCATTCTATGGTTATATGATGACGGGAGTATCATAGGAAAGCGAGATCAGACATGAAAAAGAAACAAACAGACTTCAAAAAAAAAGAGCGAAAAGTTTACAAAAAGCAAACACAGACTTTCTTGAAAGCATTTAGAAAACGTCTTTTGATGAGTTCCTTATTACCGGTAATTCTGATTTTTAGTATTACCTCTATCTTTCTCTATCAGAAAATCAGTAGTGAAAAAGAAAAAGAAGCACAAAGAATTGTACAAACTGCAGTGATGAGTATTCATGACAAACTTGCACGTTATGAAAGTATTGTAAAAACTGCTGCAATGCAGGAGAAAGTGATTTTACAGAAGGAAGTTATCTCTTTATGTTAAATCAGGATGGTTTGATTAGTGCACATCCCGATGCGACTAAAATTCTAAAAGAAAATAGGGTAGAAACAACAAAAGAAGGGTCGAAAGAAAGAAAACTCATTGAAAGCATGTGCAAACTGCAATCAGGATCTATGGCAGTCTTTGAAAAAGGGGCCTCCTATTTATATACCTTTCAACCAGCAGACAAAGCTGGGATGTCAATTGCACTTGTAAGTCCCGTTGCGGAAACCTATGCGGTTTTGATTCAGATCGTAGTTGCGATGCTCCTTTCAATTGTAGTATTGCTCCTGATTGCAATCATGAACTCTGTTTCACTTGCGAAGAATCTATCGGGGATGATTCAGATGATTGGTCAGAATCTAAGCAGAATTGCAAATGGCGAGTTTGATGAGATAGAAGAATTAAAGGGAAGTTATAAAAAGACCATTGAAATGATTACAATCTCAAATAAAATCAGCTCCTTAAGCACTATGCTAAAGGAAACGATGCAATCACTTAAGAAAGAATCGGATTCGCTTGATACAAGTGTTGTGAGAACGTCGGATGAAACAGAAAAGGCAAGTCAGAATCTACAGGAAATTCTGGCAATTGTTGAGGAATTTGCAGCATCGATTGAGGACACATACCAGACCGTTTCACAGCTAAATAAGAGATCTGAGGATAATCGCAGCTTTACAAATACGATTGCGTTATACGCGGAAGAAGGAAGCCAGTTGTCAGATCAGACAGAGGTTCATTTTAGTGAGATTGTCATGGAAATGGATACGAGAATACAGACAACAAAAAAAATGTTATCCAAGGTATCAAGAGAGATGGAGACGGCTATTTCGGAAAGCCAGAAAATTGAAGAAATCAACGGACTTGTAAAAGAAATCTACAAGATAGCGGACCAGACAAAAATGCTCTCTATTAACGCAACGATAGAAGCAGCAAGAGCGGGAGATGCTGGCAGAGGATTTGCTCTTGTCGCACAGGAAATCAGTAAGCTTGCAGAGAATTCAAAGGAATCTGCAAAACATATTCACGAAGTAAGTCAGGAGATTTTAGAAGCAGTATTAAACCTGTCTACCATTTCAGGAAATGTTTTGGATTTTATGGAACAGACTGTAATAGAGGATTACATGAAATTTTCAAAATCAAGTGAGGAAATGAATGAAAGTTCTAGAAGTATTCATGAAAT
>CANRNK010000047.1 GCA_947631985.1 uncultured Lachnospiraceae bacterium
TATGTTGTGACAGAGCAGTAATTTAAATCGTATCTGCAGCGTATGACGTGCAGAATGAATAGAAAGCAGGTTTAATGATGCAGAAGATTTTCGTGATTGAAGATGATGAAAATATCCGAAATCTGGTTAAGGTAGCGTTAGAAGGATATGGCTTTTCAGTAGACACATTTGAAACAGCAGAAGCAGCACTTCTGGCATTTGAAACGGAAAAACCGGATCTTGCCCTATTTGATATTATGTTACCGGGCATCAGTGGACTCGAAGCGATTAAAAAGCTTCGAAGCAAAGAGGAGTATAAGAAGTTACCAATCATTGTGCTGACGGCCAAGGACAAGGAATATGATAAGGTGATTGGACTTGATGGGGGTGCAGATGATTACATTACCAAACCGTTCGGAATTCTGGAACTGACTGCAAGAATCAGGTCACATTTAAGAAGGGCGACTGAAGTGCCGGATGTCAGAATAAAAGGGGTACAGACACTGGGAATCCTAAGTATTGATATGGCAGCACGTGAGGTTTTTGCCCAGGAACAAAAGATTCTACTGACGTACAAAGAATATGAGCTATTACTCTATTTGGTTGAAAATCGGAACCGTGTTGTGGAGCGGGAAGAATTACTAGATGAATTGTGGGACTATAACGCAGAAATTGAAACCAGGACACTTGATATTCACATAAGAACACTTCGACAGAAACTCGGAGAAGAAGCAAGTAAGTATATCAGGACGGTACGAAGCGTTGGGTACCGGTTTGTGATTGGTGAGGAGTCTTGACATGAAGAAAGCTCTGATAATTCGTTTTCTGAGTGTTATTATGATAGCACTTACACTGAGCGGTACAATTTCCTATTATTTTATGGCAGACAATCTTCTAAAAAGTAACATAGAATCAATGAAAATGGTACTTAAGGCTGTCGATCATGAGATGAATTATGACAAAAATCTGGGCGATCAGGCGACAGAGATTGTAGAGAGCATTACAAACGATAAAATCCGAATTACGATAATTGATCTGTCGGGTAAAGTTCTTGCAGACACGCAGGCAGAAGGAATTCTGACGATGGATAATCACGTCAATCGTGAAGAAGTGTTAATGGCACTGGCTGATGATTACGGGTATTCAGTTCGGTACTCGAATACGCTTGGGAAGAGTATGATTTACGTGGCCTGCCTTTCCTCTGACGGAAAAAATATTATCAGAATGGCAGAAGAATTTACTGGGCTGGAAGAATATTTTGCAACAATTGTTCCATTTCTATTAGCAGGAATTGCAGTTGCGTTTCTTTTCGCCATTCTATTAACCTATCGGTTTGCAAACAGTATTACGAGACCACTGCATGAAATCTCAGACCAAATGTCACGAGCGAGTAAAGATGAGCTTGACTTTACTTTTAATCAGTACAAATATGAGGAATTAAATATTATTTCAGATACAACCTTGAAGTTGACGGCTGAGATCAGAGAATATTTAAAAAAGAATGAATTTGAGAAGAATATCCGACAGGAATTTTTCTCGAATGCTTCTCACGAATTAAAAACACCAATCACTTCGATTCGTGGATACGCAGAACTCTTAGACCAGGGGTTTGTTAAAGATGAAGAAACGCAAAAAGACTTTATTACAAGAATCCTAAAAGAAACGGAAAATATGACTGGATTAATCAATGATATTCTGATGATTTCCAGATTGGAAACAAAGGATGCAGAAGTCACTTTTTCTAGGGTACGAATCAATCCTTTGCTAAATGAGATCTTTGATTCGCTACAACCAATTGCAACGGAATACCAGGTCACACTTCATCAGGAATGTGAACCGGTTATTATTGAAGCGAGTATAAAACAGTTGAGAGAACTTCTTACGAATCTGATTTCAAATGGAATTAAGTATAACCATCCAGGTGGAGATGTCTGGGTAACGATAGCAAGGAAAGCAGAAAATCTGGAAATTGTGATCAAAGACAATGGGATGGGCATATCCAGGGAGGATCAGATCAGAGTCTTTGGAAGATTTTACCGCGTTGATAAGGGAAGAAGCAAAAGATCTGGTGGTACAGGACTGGGGCTATCAATTGTGAAGCATATCGTTGAATATTACGAGGGCGAAATTAAATTAGAAAGCACACTTGGAAAAGGAAGTTGCTTCACCATTGTAATTCCATTTGAGAGAAAGCAGCAGGAAGCACAGGAAAGTTGACAATCAGGAGAACGTTTGCGGCAAAGTCATGACTTCAAGGGACTGGCGGGCAAGGGTTCTCTTTTTTCATACTTTTTTAAGAATTATTTTTTGAAAAGACTGTTGACAACTAAATGGGGGAGTGATAACTTAGGTTAAGAAGAAGTTAGCACTCGATTGAACAGAGTGCTAACAACCGAAAGGTGAGATGCCTATGCAACTGGATGAACGGAAAATGAAAATTCTTCAGGCGATTATCCGCAATTATCTTGAGAGTGGTGAGCCTGTTGGTTCCAGAACGATTTCAAAATATACAGACTTGAATTTAAGCTCTGCAACAATACGCAATGAAATGGCTGATTTGGAGGAGCTTGGATTTATCCTGCAACCACATACTTCAGCTGGAAGGATTCCGTCAGATAAGGGATACCGATTATATGTTGATAGCATGATGGCCGAGAAAGAGCGCGAAGTGGATGAATTGCGGGAGGTACTGATTGAGAAAGAAGACCGACTGGAACATTTGCTAAAACAGGTGGTTAAAGTCCTTGCAACCAATACCGAATACGCAACAATGATTACAAGCCCGAGATATGAAAGGAATAAGTTAAAGTTTATTCAGTTATCCAGAGTCGATGAACACCAGCTGGTAGCAGTTATTGTGGTGGAAGGGAATATCATTCGCAACAACATTTTGGAAGTTTCGGAAGAGATAGAAGACGAAAGCCTGTTAAAGCTGAATATTTTACTGAATACCAATCTGAATGGGCTGACGCTTGATGAAATCAATCTTGGGATGATTGCATCCATGAAACAACAGGCAGGAATACATAGTGGAATTATTGGAGAAGTGCTTGATGCTGTTGCTGAGGCAATAAAATGTGATGAAGATTATCAGATTTATACCAGTGGAGCGAATAATATTTTAAAATATCCAGAATTGAGTGATCATGCCAGAGCAAGTGAATTGATCAATACATTAGAAGAAAAAAAACAACTGGAAGAATTAGTAGAAAAAAATTCTTCACCAGAGAATGGAATCCGGGTATATATCGGAGACGAAACACCCATTGCAAATATGAAAGACTGCAGCGTAGTAACTGCCACATATGAATTGGAAGATGGAATACAAGGAACAGTCGGAATTATTGGACCAAAGAGAATGGATTATGAAAAAGTAATTCAGACTTTAAAATCATTAAAAAACGAGCTGGATGCCATTTACAGAAAAACTTAAAGTTGGAAAGTGAGGAAATAAGACGTGTTAGATCAGGAAACCCCAAATAGCAGAAACAGTACAGGAGAGACCACTTCTGAAACTGTAGAATATGCACAGACAGAGAAAAAAGAGCACAATGAAGAACTCTGTGTCGAGATGCAGGATGAGGGAGCAGAACCGGTAGAAGCATCCCCGGAAGAACAGGATGAAAAAAAAGAGAACAAACTCTTTAAGAAAAAAGAGAAAACAGATAAAAAGCAGGACAAACTAAAAGAAAAAGTCAGCGAGCTGGAAGACCGTGTAATCAGACAAATGGCAGAGTTCGAGAATTTCAGAAAAAGATCTGAAAAAGAAAAGTCAGCCATGTATGATATGGGAGCAAAAAATGTAATTGAGAAGATACTTCCTGTTGTTGATAATTTTGAAAGAGGACTACAGGCAATTCCTGAAGAGGAAAAGGGAAGTGCATTTTCTGAAGGAATGATTCTGATCTATAAGCAGATGATGTCGAACCTGGAAGAGATTGGGGTAAAACCAATTGAAGCCATCGGAAATGAATTCAATCCTGACTTTCATAATGCAGTAATGCAGGTGGAAAACGAAGCTTTTGAGTCTGGAACTGTAGCACAGGAGCTTCAAAAAGGATATTTATATAAAGAGAGTGTTGTAAGACACAGTATGGTTGCAGTGGTGCAATAAAACAACAAAACAAATATGATGGAGGATAAAATCATGGGAAAAATTATTGGTATTGATTTAGGAACAACAAATAGTTGTGTCGCTGTAATGGAAGGTGGAAAACCAACTGTTATCGCGAATACAGAAGGAGCTAGAACAACACCTTCTGTAGTTGCTTTTACAAAAACAGGAGAAAGACTGGTTGGAGAACCTGCAAAACGTCAGGCAGTAACCAACGCAGATAAGACAATTTCATCAATCAAGAGAGAAATGGGAACAGATCGTGGTAGAACCATTGACGATAAAAAATACTCCCCACAGCAGATTTCCTCTATGATTCTTCAAAAGCTGAAAGCAGATGCAGAAAGTTATCTTGGAGAATCTGTATCAGAAGCAGTCATTACCGTGCCAGCTTACTTCAATGACGCACAGAGACAGGCAACAAAGGACGCAGGTAAAATTGCGGGACTTGAAGTAAAACGTATCATCAATGAGCCTACTGCAGCAGCACTTTCCTATGGTCTTGATAATGAAAAAGAGCAGAAGATCATGGTTTACGATCTGGGTGGTGGAACATTTGATGTTTCTATTATTGACATCGGAGATGGCGTAATCGAAGTGCTTGCAACAAGCGGAGATAACAGACTTGGTGGAGATGATTTCGATACAAAAATAACAGAATATATGCTTGCTGAGTTCAAGAAAAATGAAGGGGTTGACCTTTCAAACGATAAAATGGCACTTCAGAGATTAAGAGAAGCGGCAGAAAAAGCAAAAAAAGAACTTTCCTCAGCAACAACAACAAATATCAATCTTCCTTTCATTACTGCAACAGCAGAAGGTCCAAAACATTTTGATATGAATCTGACCAGAGCAAAATTTGATGAACTGACACATGATCTTGTTGAAAGAACAGCAGTTCCAGTGCAAAACGCATTAAAAGATGCAGGAATCTCGGCAAGTGAGCTTGGAAAAGTTCTCTTGGTAGGTGGTTCAACCCGTATCCCAGCAGTACAGGATAAAGTAAAACTTTTAACGGGACAAGAACCAAGCAAAACACTGAATCCTGATGAATGTGTTGCGATCGGTGCAGCAGTCCAGGGTGGAAAACTTGCAGGAGATGCAGGTGCAGGAGATATTCTGTTACTTGACGTTACTCCACTTTCTCTTTCTATTGAAACAATGGGTGGCGTAGCAACCAGATTGATTGAGAGAAATACAACAATTCCGACCAAGAAAAGCCAGGTGTTCTCAACCGCTGCAGATAACCAGACAGCAGTAGATATCCACGTAGTTCAGGGTGAAAGACAGTTTGCAAAAGACAATAAATCTTTGGGACAATTCAGATTGGATGGAATTCCACCAGCAAGACGTGGGGTACCACAGATTGAAGTAACCTTTGATATTGATGCCAATGGTATTGTGAATGTAAAGGCAAAAGATCTTGGAACATCAAAAGAACAACATATTACGATTACAGCAAGTTCTAATATGTCTGATGGTGATATTGACAAGGCTGTACGTGAAGCTGCAGAATTTGAAGCACAGGATAAAAAACGGAAAGAAGCAATTGATACCAGAAATGATGCTGATTCCTTTGTATTCCAGACAGAAAAAGCGCTCACAGAAGCTGGTGACAAAATAGATGCCAATGATAAGACTTCTTTGGAAGCAGACCTGACTACTTTAAAAGACCTTCTTGAAAAAACCAAAGATGCTGAAATGACAGAAGACCAGGTTGCAGAAATGAAAGCAGCGCAGGAAAAACTGATGGCAAGTGCTCAGAATTTATTCTCGAAAATGTATGAGCAGGCTCAGGCATCGGGAGAGGGTCCAGACATGAGTGGATTCCAGCAGGGAACTGATGACGGAACGGCAAATGCTGCAGATGATGTTGTTGATGGAGATTATAGAGAAGTATAAAAAGTAAAAGGGTGAGGGGTCAAATGTTGACCCCTATATCCATTTTGAAAGGGTTATATAGATGGCAGAACAAAAAAGAGATTATTATGAGGTCCTTGGCATTGATAAAAGTGCTGATGAATCAGCAATTAAAAAAGCATATAGAGGGCTTGCAAAAAAATATCATCCTGATATGAATCCTGGCGACCAGGATGCTGAGAAAAAATTTAAAGAGGCATCGGAAGCATACGCAGTTTTAAGTGATCCAGAGAAAAAACGTCAGTATGACCAGTTTGGACATTCCGCATTTGAAGGTGGAGGACCTGGTGGTTTTGGAGGCTTTGATTTTAATGGTGGTGATTTTGGTGATATTTTTGGAGATATCTTTGGAGATTTGTTTGGCGGAAGCAGGACGAGAAGACCAAGCAATGGGCCGGCCAAAGGTGCTAATATCAGAACCAGTGTCAGGATTTTATTTGAGGAGGCTGTTTTTGGCATCGAGAAAGAGATTGAGCTGACTTTGAAAGACACCTGCAATACCTGTCACGGATCAGGAGCAAAGCCAGGAACCAATCCTGAGACCTGTACAAAATGTGGTGGAAAAGGGCAAGTGGTTTTCACCCAGCAATCCTTTTTTGGTACCGTAAGAAATGTTCAGACTTGCCCAGAATGTGGTGGTAGTGGAAAAGTAGTGAAAGAGAAATGTACGGATTGTCATGGTGGCGGCTATATTGCGAACCGAAAAAAAATCCAGGTGTCCATACCAGCTGGAATTGACAATGGGCAAAGTGTACGGATTCGGGAAAAAGGAGAGCCAGGACAAAATGGTGGTCCAAGAGGAGATTTACTTGTTGAAGTGATTGTTCAAAGACACCCTATTTTCCAAAGACAGGAATACAATATTTTCTCAACGGTTCCTATGTCATTTCCAATTGCAGCACTAGGTGGTGAGATCATCATTGATACAGTAGATGGCAAAGTAGCTTACGATGTGAAACCTGGAACGCAAACAGACACAAAAGTAAGATTAAAAGGCAAGGGTGTTCCAACGCTTCGAAACAAAGAGATTCGTGGAGATCACTATATTACACTTGTTGTTCAGATTCCGGACAAATTGTCCAGTGAAGCAAAAGAACTTCTGAAGCAGTATGATGACGTATCTGGTAAGAGCCTAAGTGCTGTAAAAGAGGAAAGCGCGGAAAAAGAAAAACAAGACAAAAAGAAAAAAGGGTTTTTTAAAAACTAAACAAAGCAGGGATGTCCCATAAAAGGGGGCATCCCCTTTTGCCTACGATAGAGAGGTATGGTACGAGATATGAAGTGGAAGAGAATTACGGTTAAGACAATCACACAGGCAGAGGATATTATTATCAGTATGCTCTATGATGTTGGTCTTTGGGGAGCCCAGATTGAAGATAAAGTGCCTTTGACTGCGGAAGACAAAGAAAAAATGTTTATTGACATTATGCCCGAAATGCCGGAAGATGATGGCATTGCCTACCTTAGTTTTTTCGTGGAAGAAACACAGGATATAGATTTTGATACAATTGTCCAGAATGCCAGACAGGTATTAGAGGAACTGAGAACCTCAATGGAAATCGGAGATGGAACCATCCGTATTTCAGAAACGGAAGACAAAGACTGGATTAACAACTGGAAAGAATTTTTCCATCAGTTTGACATCGATGACTTACTTGTGGTTCCGACCTGGGAAAAACCTGTGAATGCAGAAAACTATAAAAAAGTACTCCGAATTGATCCGGGAACGGCATTCGGAACGGGAATGCATGCAACCACACAGTTGTGCATCAGACAAATCACCAACTATGTTACGCCTGAAACTGCACTGCTTGACATTGGGTGTGGAAGTGGAATCCTGGGTATGATTGCTTTGATGTACGGAGCAAAGCGTGCATTTGGAACAGACCTTGATCCTTGTGCATTAACTGCAAGCATTGAGAATATGAAGGAAAATGGAATTGATCCAGAGGATTTTCCTGTTGTGATTGGTAATCTGATAACACAGGAAGAAACCAGACAAAGGGTTGGTCTGGAGCAATACGATATTGTTGCCGCCAATATTCTGGCGGAGGTATTGGTTGAAATGACGCCTTTCGCTGTGAAGCACCTAAAAAAAGGCGGAATTTACATTACATCAGGAATTATTGACGGAAAAGCTGGAATTGTTGAAGAAGCCATCAAAAAAGAAGGAATGGAAGTTCTTAGTGTTACCAGGCAGGGTGAGTGGTTCTGTGTAACTGCAAGAAAATAACGGAGGAAACCAATGCATCATTTTTTTGTAGAACAATCTCAGATCAATGGAAAAAAAGCGATCATAACGGGAGCGGATGTTAATCACATAAAAAATGTTCTGCGAATGAAGCAGGGAGAAGAACTTGCGCTTAGCAATGGAATGGACTCAGCAGAATATCGCTGTATCATAGAAGAAATTCTGGAAGAAGAAATTCTTTGTTCTGTTATTTTTATAAAAGAACAGGGAGTCGAACTTCCGGTGGAAATCACATTGTACCAGGGACTTCCCAAGTCAGACAAAATGGAACTGATTATCCAGAAGGCGGTGGAGCTTGGTGTGAAAAGAATTGTACCTGTTTCAACAGGAAGAAGCATCGTTAAGCTGGATGAGAAAAAAGCAAAAGCCAGACAGGAAAGATGGCAACAGATTGCCCTGGCCGCCGCAAAACAGAGCAAACGGGGTGTGATTCCAGTTGTGGAAGAGGTCATGAGTGTAAAAGAAGCGCTAAGAGATGCAAGTGAAATGGAACAAAAGTTGATTCCTTATGAAATGGCAGAACAAGGAATGAGTATGACTCGAAGCAGAATACAACAAATTTCTCCAGGCGATAAAGTGGCTATTTTTATTGGTCCTGAAGGGGGCTTTGAAGAAAAAGAAATAAAGATGGCATCAGAGGCAGGGTTTTATGTCATAACACTGGGAAAACGGATTTTACGAACAGAAACTGCAGGCATGACAGTATTAGCCTGGCTAGTTTACCAACTGGAGGAATAATCGTAATGGAAGTGTATTTAGATAATTCAGCAACAACGCAATGCACCAAGTCTGTTGTAGAAGTGATGTCAAAAATCATGTTGGAGGAATATGGGAATCCCTCCAGTCTTCATTGCAAGGGAATGAATGCAGAAAAGCAGATAAAAGAAGCAAAGCGAATCATTGCATCCAACTTAAAGGTGAAAGAGAAAGAGATTTTGTTTACTTCTGGTGGAACGGAATCAGATAATCTTGCCCTGATCGGAGCGGCACACGCGGCCAACAGAAGAGGGAAGCATATCATAACAACAGAAGTGGAACATCCTGCAGTTCTGGAGGCACTTGAATTTCTAAAGACAGAAGGGTTTGAAATCTCCTATTTACCTGTAGACAGATTTGGAGTGGTATCGCTGCAGACATTGCAGGAAAATCTTCGACCGGACACAATTCTGGTTTCTGTGATGCATACCAATAATGAAATTGGTTCCATTCAGCCGGTTGCCCAAATGGGAATCTGGCTGAAAGAAAAGAGACCAGAGATTTTGTTTCACGTTGATGCAGTTCAGGGATATGGAAAAGCAACAATCCACCCATACAAACAGGGGATTGATCTTATGTCAGTTAGTGGGCACAAGATACATGGCCCCAAGGGTGTGGGATTTTTATATTGTAATGAAAGGGTCAGACTTTTACCAATTATGTTTGGTGGTGGACAGCAAAAAGGAATCAGACCCGGAACAGAAAATGTTCCGGGAATTGCAGGACTTGGTAAAGCGGTAGAAGAAATCTATAAAACACTTGAGGAAGATTTGAAAAGAATGTATCAACTTCGAGAAAAGTTTATCGATGAATTATGCAAAATTGATGGAATCACCGTAAATGGATATCCGGATGAAAGAAATGCACCACATATCATCAGTCTGTCTGTGGCAGAGATCAGGAGCGAAGTCCTTCTTCATGCGTTAGAAAGTGAAGGGATTTATATTTCTTCAGGAAGCGCATGTGCGTCAAATCACACAACCACTTCATCAACATTAAAAGCCATAGGGATGCAGAAGGAATTGCTAGATAAAACAGTTCGTTTTAGTCTCTCCAGTAAGACAACGGAAGAAGAAATGCGCTATACAATCGCAAAGTTGTATGATATGATACCAATGCTTCGGAAATTTACAAGACGCTGATATGGGAATTAGAAAGAGGAAATAGAATGTTCAAGGCTTTTTTGATAAAATATGCTGAAATAGGTGTAAAAGGAAAAAATAGATATCTGTTTGAAGATGCGTTGGTAAGACAGATCAGATATGCATTGAAAAGATGTGAAGGAGAATTCAAAGTTCATAAGACGCAAGGGAGAATCTATGTAGAAGTTCTTTCGGACTATGACTATGAAGATACGATTACACAGTTAAAAACTGTGTTTGGCATTGCGGGAATCTGTCCTGTGGTGCATATGGAAGATGAAGGTTTTGAACAGTTGAGTCAGGATATTCTGGCTTATATTGAAAAAGTGCATCCTGAAAAAAATATGACATTCAAGGTGGCAGCAAGACGTGCCAGAAAAAATTATCCAATGGAGTCGATGGAAATCAACGGCAAGCTGGGTGGTATCATTCTTGATGCTTTTCCTGAAATGAATGTAGACGTTCACCATCCGGATATTGTAATTCATATTGAAATCAGAGAAAAGATATATATTTATTCAAAGGTAATTCCAGGACCTGGTGGGATGCCAATTGGTACAGCTGGTAGTGCGATGCTTTTACTCTCTGGGGGAATTGATTCACCGGTAGCAGGTTATATGATCGCGAAACGTGGAGTTTCCCTTGAAGCCACTTATTTTCATGCGCCTCCTTATACAAGTGAGAGAGCAAAAGAAAAAGTGGTAGATCTAGCAAAACTTGTGTCAGTTTATGCTGGTCCAATTCGCCTGAATATTATTAATTTTACGGATATTCAGATGTACATTTATGAGCAATGCCCACATGAAGAATTAACTATTATTATGCGGCGATATATGATGAAGATTGCAGAGGCAGTTGCAATCGAGTCAAATTGTATTGGACTGATTACAGGCGAGAGCATTGCACAGGTAGCATCACAGACACTGCAGAGCCTGGCTGTAACGAATGAAGTCTGCACCTTGCCAGTTTATAGACCGCTGATTGGTTTTGATAAGCAGGAAATTGTAGAAATTTCACAGAAGATTGATACTTATGAAACTTCAATTCTCCCATTTGAAGACTGTTGTACCATCTTTGTAGCGAAACATCCTGTTACAAAACCTAGTCTGAAAATGATAAAATTACATGAAAAAGATCTGGAAGAAAAAATCGAGACGCTTGTAGAAACTGCGCTTAAGACAAGAGAAGTGCTCTTATGCAAAAAGGATTATCGATAATTTGATAAAAAAACAGGCCTTTTGGCCTGTTTTTTTCAAAAAAGCAAAAAAAAAGCAAGAAAAAATCTTGCTTTTGATGAAACAATATTAAGTTTGAAGCATTCGATTAGATAATATAAGGACTTAAGACAGCTAATACTTCTTCGATTTTATCTTCTGCATGGATATTTAAATCTATAGGTTTAGATAAATCCAAGCTAAAGATACCCATGATGGATTTTGCATCAATCACATATCTTCCGGATACCAAATCAAAATCATAATCGAATTTTGTTACATCGTTAACAAATGATTTAACCTTGTCAATGGAATTTAATGAAATCTGTACTGTTTTCATTTTTAATACCTCCTTGATTTTTACATACCTTCTGAATTAATACTAATGGTTTCAAAGTTAAAAGTCAATGATAAAACAGTACAAAAAAAGAAAGGATTAATATGAAAAGTGTAGCATTACATAATCTTGGCTGTAAAGTGAATGCTTATGAAATAGATGTCATGCAACAATTGTTACTAGAAAAGGGGTACAAAATTGTACCATTTGACGAAAAAGCAGATATTTATATTGTAAACACCTGCACAGTGACGAATATTGCAGATAGAAAAAGCAGACAAATGTTGCATAAAGCAAAGAAGAATAATCCAGACGCAATTGTTGTTGCAACGGGATGTTATGTGCAAACAGATGCGGAAATTATAGAAACGGATGAAGCGATTGATTTGGCAATTGGAAACAACAGAAAAGGGGAAATTGTCAGAATTATCGAGGAATATCTGGAGAATCAAAGTGCAAATGATGTGATGATTGATATTAACCAAACTGAAATCTTTGAAGAACTAGAGCTTAAAAAAACTTCGGATCACACGAGAGCCTATATTAAAATACAGGATGGGTGTAACCAATTTTGTTCTTACTGTGTGATTCCATACGCCAGAGGAAGGGTTAGAAGTAGAAGACCAGAGCAGGTAATAGAGGAAGTGAAACAACTGGTCGTTTCGGGATACCGGGAAATTGTATTAACCGGGATACACCTGAGCTCATATGGAATAGACTTTGTCAGTAAGAATTCAGAAGATTACCTTGGGGCAGAAGCGATGAAGGAAGAAAATTCAGAAATAATTTCTGGGTTAAGTGTAAAGGATATTGCTCAAAAAAGAGGGTATCTTCTGAACCTGATGAAAGAGTTGCATGAGATCAATGGATTGGATAGAATCCGTCTTGGTTCCTTGGAACCAAGAATTATTACGGAACAGTTTGTAAAAACACTGTCAGAGCTACCCAAAGTATGTAAACACTTCCACCTTTCGCTACAAAGTGGGAGTGATTCGGTCTTAAAAAGGATGAATCGCAAGTACACAACGCAGGAATTCAGAGAAAAAGTAAACCTGTTACGCAATCATTTTGAGAATCCAGCGATTACGACAGATATTATTGTTGGATTTCCGGGAGAAACTGATGCTGAATTTGAAGAAACAAGAAATTTTGTAAAAGAAATAGAATTTTTTGAAATGCATATTTTCAAGTACTCCAAAAGAAAAGGAACACAGGCAGCCCAAATGAAAGATCAGATTTTGGACCAGGTAAAAGCAGGTAGAAGTTCTATATTGCTGGAACTTGAACGGGAAATGTCAAAAGAGTTCAGGGAACAGTTTCGCGGAAAACAGCTTTCCGTTCTGTTTGAAGAGAAGAAAGAACTAGGGAATAAAACCTATTGGATTGGACATTCCCCAGAATACGTAAAGGTCGCGATGGAAACAGCTGAGAATCTGGAAAATAAAATTAGGCAATGTAATCTGGTATCCATGCTGACAGAGGAAATTGTACTCTCGACAGAAATAAGAAACAGGTAAGGAAAGCGTCTTAAGAAAGAAGCAATATTTTGGGGCATTGAATTTTATATCTATTTAGAGTAAGATAAAAAGAAGTAGAATCAGTTGGAAAATGTTATGAGCAATAATAAGGGAGGTCATGATGAAAGATTTGGAAAACACACAATTTTTTAAAGTAGAGACAGAACCGGAAACCGGAGTCAAAGTCATACTCTCTTCTGTATACGAGGCACTTACGGAAAAAGGATATAATCCAGTCAATCAGATTGTAGGGTATATTATGTCGGGGGATCCAACTTATATTACCAGTCATAAGAATGCCAGAAGCCTGATTATGAAGGTTGAGAGAGATGAACTGGTTGAAGAGATGTTAAAAGAATATATCAAGTATAATAAATGGAACTAAGAGCAGGCAGGAGATATCCATGAAAATAATGGGACTGGATTTTGGATCAAAAACAGTTGGTGTTGCAATCAGTGATCAGCTTTTGATTACGGCACAGGGCACCGAAATCATACGAAGAAAAGAAGAAAATAAGTTACGACAGACTTTAGCAAGAATCGAAGAGTTGATAGAACAAGAAAATGTCACAGAAATTGTGCTTGGCTACCCAAAGAACATGAATGATACTGTGGGAGAGAGAGCTGTAAAATCAGAAGAATTCAAAGAAATGCTGGAGCGACGGACAGGATTACAAGTTACATTGTGGGACGAGAGGCTGACGACGGTAGCCGCTGATAAAGCAATGATTGAAGCAGGGATTCGAAGAGAAGACAGAGGAAATCATGTCGACCGTATCGCAGCAGTATTTATCCTTCAGGGCTATCTTGATAGGAAAGCATACCAGAAATCGGTGGAAGAACAGGAGTAAAGCTTGGAGAAAATTACTTTTATATCAGAGGACGGAGAATCAGTTGAATTCTTTGTTGTGGAACAGACCAGAATTAACGGGGTCAATTATCTGCTCGTGGCAGACCAGGAAGAAGGAGATGGGAATGCACTTATTTTAAAAGATACCTCTCTTCCGGAAGATGAAGAAAGTTTATATGAAATTGTAACAGATGATGAAGAAATGGATGCAGTAGCGGAGATGTTTTCGAGTCTGCTGGATGACATTGATTTAGAATCCTAGGCAGTACGATGGATAAAATATCGAGAGAGCATGATTTATTCACAAGAATATTGAGAGAAAAAGGTGTCAAGGTCACAGTGCAGAGAATACTCGTGCTTGAGGCCTTATCGTCTTGCCCTGATGGACATTTAACGGCAGAAGAAATATATAATCTGGTAAAAGCAGCTTATCCTGAAATAGGACTGGCTACTATATATAGAACAATACAATTACTATGGGAGCTTCGCCTGATTGATCGAATCAGTCTGGATGATGGATTTGTACGTTATGAGATTCGTGAGGTAATGGAAAACAAATCAAAACATCACCATCATCATCTGATCTGTAAACAGTGTGGAAAAGTTGCTTCTTTTCAAGATGATTTGTTAGAAGAGTTGGAAGAAAAGATCCAAAAGACCATGCATTTTACAGTTTCCGATCATGAGGTAAAGCTCTACGGATTTTGTGAAGAATGTAGGAGGAAAATCTGATTGAAACAAAAGAAAACTGAAAATGGTTCCAAACTGAAAGTGATACCACTTGGCGGCTTGGAACAGATTGGAATGAACATTACTGCCTTTGAATACGAGGACAGTATTGTTGTCGTGGACTGTGGTCTGAGCTTTCCGGCAGATGACATGCTTGGAATCGACCTGGTTATTCCAGATATCACCTATCTGAAAGAAAATATTGAAAAGGTAAAGGGGTTTGTGTTTACGCATGGACATGAAGATCATATTGGTGCACTTCCTTATACACTGAAAGAGATGAGCGTTCCAATCTATGCAACCAGGCTTACAATGGGGTTGATTGAGAATAAATTAAAAGAGCATAATCTTTTGGAAAAAACTAGAAGAAAAGTTGTAAAATTTGGGCAGATTATTACACTTGGTAAATTCCGAATTGAGTTTATCAAAACAAATCACAGCATTGTAGATGCAGCATCACTTGCAATCTACTCTCCCGTGGGATGCGTGATCCATACGGGTGACTTTAAAGTTGATTATACGCCCGTTTTTGGGGATTCGATTGATTTGCAACGGTTTGCGGAGCTGGGTAAAAAAGGCGTTCTCGCATTAATGTGTGACAGTACCAATGCAGAAAGACCTGGATTTACGCAGTCAGAAAAAACACTTGGAAGAATCTTTGATAATCTGTTCACGGAAAATAAAAACACAAGAATTATTATTGCAACATTTGCATCCAATGTTGACAGAGTCCAGCAGATTATTAATTCCGCATGCAAATTTGGACGCAAGGTTGTAGTAGAAGGCCGAAGCATGGTCAATGTCATTGAAACGGCATCAAATCTGGGCTGCCTGCACATTCCGGAAAATACATTGATTGATATAGAACAGCTTAAGAATTATCCGAAAGACCAGACTGTCATCATTACGACAGGCAGTCAGGGAGAGAGCATGGCGGCACTGAGTCGTATGGCAGGAAGTACGCATCGTAAGGTTACAATCGGACCAGGAGATACGGTTATTTTTTCATCGCATCCAATTCCAGGAAATGAAAAGGCGGTTACAAAAGTAATCAATGAGCTTTCGAGAAAAGGTGCGGATGTTATCTTTCAGGATGCACATGTATCCGGGCATGCCTGCCAGGAGGAAATCAAATTAATCTATGCATTAACACAGCCCAAATATGCAATACCAGTACATGGAGAATTTAAGCATCTGAAAGCGCAGGAAAAACTCGCAACAGATCTTGGGATCGCGAAAGAGAATGTATTCGTTCTTTCTTCTGGAGAGGTGCTGGAACTTTCGGAAGAAGAAGCGAAGAGAAACGGAAAAGTTACAGTGGGAACCATTCTCGTGGATGGTCTTGGAGTTGGAGATGTAGGAAACGTTGTGCTACGGGACAGACAGCATCTTGCAGAAGATGGGATTATGATTGTTATTATGGGATTTGATCGTGCAAGCAATGAAATTGTGTCTGGTCCAGATATCGTATCCAGGGGATTTGTCTATGTCAGAGAGTCGGATGAACTGATGGAAGAAGCAAGGCGGGTTGTAGAAGGTGCAATTGAACGCTGTGTCAATCGTCATATTACTGACTGGGGAAAGATTAAAGCTACTACAAAAGAAGCTTTGAGTGACTATATCTGGAAAAAAACGAAAAGACGTCCAATGATCCTTCCAATGATTATGGATATTTCATAGGATCCACGGTTGAATGAAATACATTCACCCCCCCTGATATAGATGCGACAAAAAGTCGCGGATGGGAGCCAAAAATGAATGAAATGAAAAAGGCGACGGTACAGTTTGCGTCGGCAATTAAAGAGACAAAGCAGTACCAGAAATATTTTGAGCAAAAAGAAAAACTAAAAGCATAT
>CANRNK010000048.1 GCA_947631985.1 uncultured Lachnospiraceae bacterium
TCATTCTACTAATAACAGGTTGTTGCGTTTCATAAGAACTGATGTAGGTGTGCGACATATACTCATATTCATTTAGTTCTACCGCTTCATCCCGTTTCAGAAAGACCACGATTGATCTGCTTTTTTCAACTACGGAATCATACTCGTAAAAACCAAACACGTCATAAAAATCTTCATATACATCAAAATCATCTGGAAAATACTCAATTTCATCTGTATAGTTCATTCTATCAAGATAAGAAACGGAACTGACAATTAAATTCTTTTCCTCATCCTGTAGGTCACTTTTCTTCTGAATTATTTGGTCAAGTAACATCTCATTTTTAACGAGAACTTCTGTTAGTACTTTTGTCTGACTCCACTTACTGATTGTAAAAGCATCTACCGGTGGGAGAATTGAAATGAGAGAGAATCCAATTAACATCGCTGCGAGTATCCCATTTTTTTCAACCTTCACTACACTCATTACCACACCTGCTGCAACTGCGAAGACACCAAAAAGAATGACATAATATCCTGTATGTGTTACTCCTACCTTCATAATTCCAATTCCCGAAGCCAGAAGCTGAAATAATACAATCGGAATTAAAATTTTGGGCATAATTTTTCTAAAATAGTGACAGGATTTATTCGTAAGGTTGCCAGACAGAAGATAAATCAGAATCATTGCAACTGCGTAAGATACCAGCATTGGTTCCAATAAATTATTGCTCCAAAAATCACTTCTGATTGTTTTAACAATGTAAATCAGTAAGATAATTGTAAAAACTTCTGCCAATGGAATGAAAATATAGGAAATTAAAATTTCTAAGAATCTAGAACAGCTTGCAACCTTATGAATTCTGTAATCTGGATTTTCTTTATTTTTTTTCCCTTCTTCCTTTCCTTCTTCCTTTTCTCTTACTTTTCTGGGCTCTGTTTCAAGTGCCTTCTCTTTTTCATTCGCACCCGGAAAAATTGGAATCTGAGAAAATAAAAATAGTGGAGCAAAAAGGAAAAACACCACCGTTGCACTATATCCGAATACCTTGCTTCCAATTGGATAAATCAGATTCTGAATCGCTGCCAAAATCAAACTGATTCCTCCAAATAATACACCCGCATAAAATCCAGAAATGAAAAATGATTTAAATAAAATGAAAAAGCTCTCATTAAAATGAATCCTGCTCCAAATAACCGGCACCCACATATAGGCAAAAAACAATGCCAGAAGAACTGCCGCCGTCCTTACCTCAATTTCAAGGCTCAGTTCCGGAGCCCTCCACAATAAATAATAATAAAGAGCTGTGATACCAATACCGGCAAGGAACAACATAATCCTGCTGCTTCTTTTTATGAAAAACCTTTCATACCCCATTTGCAGCACCGCTAATAATAGCGCGCCTACCGCACAGCTAAGCAATTGTACTTCATTCTCCGTTTCCTGGTAAATTGAAACAATATTTACAATTACTGCAATTAGCAGAAATACTAAAGTTACCGGATAACGTTTCACTGCACCTGATACTTCCAACAACCTGACTGTAATCTTCCTAATCACATTCATTTACCCACTTCCTCTCTCAAAACAAGAAAAAGACCAGAACTTCCACTTGCACAAAATCCATTGCAGTTTCTTTCTGGTCACACTTGTACAATAACTGCAATCTCTTTTTCTGCTGTTACCATACTTTTATTATATTCTTATTTTTCACATTTGAACATGTTGTTTTTCACTTTACAGCCTCAAATGCCGCTTCAAGATCTTCTAATATATCTGCTATATTCTCTGTTCCAATTGAAAGTCTGATCGTATTTGGCTTAATTCCCTGCTCGCTTTGTTCTGCAGCACTGAGCTGTGAATGTGTTGTGGACGCCGGATGAATCACAAGTGATTTTACATCTGCAACATTCGCAAGCAATGAGAACAGTTCAAGCTGATCAATAAAATCTTTCGCTTTTCTATCATCTCCTTTGATTTCAAAGGTGAAGATGGATCCACCACCATTTGGAAAATACTCCTCATACAGCGCCAGCTGAACTGGATTAGTAGAGACTGATGGATGATTTACTTTTTCCACTTGTGGGTGTGTATTTAAAAATTTTACTACTTTTAATGCATTTTCTACATGGCGTTCTACTCGAAGCGAAAGTGTTTCCAGTCCTTGTAGAAAGAAAAAGGCATGGAATGGTGACAGGGTTGCACCAGTGTCTCTCAATAAAATCGCCCTGATTTTGGTTACAAAAGCGGCTGCCCCAACTGCTTTGGTAAAACTGACACCGTGATAACTAGGATTGGGATCTACCAGGGAAGCAAATCTACCGCTTTCTTCCCAATCAAATTTTCCGCTGTCAATAATCACACCACCAATTGTTGTCCCGTGGCCGCCAATAAATTTTGTTGCCGAGTGCACCACGATATCAGCTCCATATTCAATGGGTCTGACAAGATATGGTGTTGCAAATGTATTATCTATAACCAGTGGAATCTTATAAGCATGCGCAATGGATGCAATCCTTCTAATATCAACTACATCTGAGTTTGGATTGCCAAGTGTTTCAATAAAAATAGCCTTTGTTTTATCTTCAATTGCATTTTCAATTTCTTCATAGTCGAAAGGATCAACAAAACTTGTTGTGATTCCATACTGTGGAAGCGTATTGGCCAGTAAATTATATGTTCCACCATATATATTCTTAGCTGCAATGATTTTGTCACCATTCTGAGCCAGATTCTGTATCGTATAGGACACTGCTGCTGCACCTGATGCTACTGCAAGTGCGGCAACTCCACCCTCAAGAGCCGCGATTCTTCTTTCAAACACATCCTGCGTTGGATTGGTTAATCTTCCATAGATATTACCGGCATCCGCCAGTCCGAATCTTGCTGCCGCATGGTCACTATTTTTAAATACATAAGATGACGTCTGATAAATTGGAACCGCCCTTGCATCCGTTACCGGATCTGGTGTTTCCTGTCCTACATGTAACTGTAATGTCTCAAATCTTAAGTTTCTCTCAGAAATCGCGCATTTTCCCATAATTAAATCCTCCTATTGTACATTTATCATTTCCCACCTGTTTGGTATGCAATGATAATAACATAGGTTTCACTTACTGTAAAATCGCTATTTTTTATCGTTTGTTATAGTTTTAATCTATATCTTTTTTTGTTTCTTATTCATCTTATTTTTCTGATGTTTGTGAATAATCATATAAAATGTAGGCAAGAGGATGAGCGTCAAAATTGTAGACGCAATCAAACCTCCTACAATAACAACCGCCATTCCCTGCATTGTCTCAGCATTATCTCCAATTCCAATTGCCATTGGTACCATAGACAGAATTGTAGTAAGGGTCGTCATCAGAATCGGTCTGACTCTGGATACCCCAGCTTCAACCAAAGCTTTTTCTGTATTCATGTATTTTCGGTTTTGGTTAGCTGTATCGATTAAAAGAATCCCATTATTCACAACAATTCCTGACAACATCAAAAATCCCATTAACGAAGTCATGCTGATTTTGCTATCTGTTAACAATAATAATAGAATGGAACCAATCAGACTAAACGGAACGCAGAACATAATAATACCTGCATATCTAATTGATTCAAACTGAATTGCCATTACCATGAAAACTAAAAAGACTGCAATTAAAATTGCTTTTCCAATCGCTGCAAATTCCTCAGACATCATATCACTAACCATATTAGAACCTAGTGTTACATTGTGTGGGAGTACAATCTTTTGCATTGTTGTATCAACAAGACCAGACACATTATCTCTTTGGTCACTTGTCATGTTAATTGTTAAACTCGCCTGATACTGTCCGTTGTCTCTGAAAATTGTCTGTGGAGAATCTGTATAGATAATCTGTGCCATCTCTGTTAATGCAACACTTTTCCCTGCCGTGTTTGCAAAGTAAATCCCTTCAATATCATTCATATTCTGGTACTCTGAATCAGGATATTCTACGGTTACTGCATATTCTTTATTGTCAATTGTAATGTCTGTTGCATCCGCTCCAACCATTGTTGTATATACCATGCCTGCCAGCTGCTGTGCTGTGAATCCCATTGCTCTGGCTTTGATTGGGTCAATCTCTATCTGTGCTCTGGTTGCCTGATCTGCAAGTGTCGCATCTACACCGAGTACCCCTGGAACTGCCGAGATCGTATCCTGTGTTGTTCTTGATGCCAGCTTTAAACTATCCAGATCTGTACTTAATAGAACGATTTCTTTTGTGTTGCCAGGCATAAAGGAACCCATTCCTGTTGTAGAGGCTGAACTTGCCTTAATATTGCAATTAGAATCAAAATGATCCAGCTCAAGATTCCAGCTGTCAACAATCTCCATTGTGCTCAAATCACTCTCACTTCTGACATACGCATAAACAACAGCTTCCGATGAGCTTTGTGTGATTGTAGCACTATAATCTTCGATTTCAGTACTGTTCTTTACAAAATCTTCGATTTTAAGTACTGTTTCGTTCATTTCATCAAGCTGAAGTCCCGGACGAAATGAAATATGTAAGGCAACCTGGCCTTCATCGGTCGCTGCCATTAATTCTGTGTTCAAAAATTGTGCTAAAAAAATGGTGGTTGCAAAAATCAGAACCGCAATCCCTGCAACTGCTTTCTTTTTTTGTAAAGAACGTTTTAAAAGTCTGCTATATTTTTCATTCGTCCAATCTAAGATTCTGGATACAGGCGTGTTCTTTTTTTCAACGGGTCTGTACTTGGAAAAGAATAATGGAATAATCGTAATTGCAGAAACCAATGAGGCAATCAAGGAAAAAATAATCGTATAGCCAAGTTGGCTAAACATTTGCCCTGACATTCCGTTTAGCATTGCCAGTGGAAGATAGACTACAGTTGTTGTTAAAGTAGATGCAATGATGGAATTCATGACTACCTTTGTTCCCTTGTAAGCTGCCTCTTTGTAGTCAAATCCCTCTTCTTTTTTACGGAAGCACATTTCGATTACTACAATCGCATTATCTACCATCATACCTATCCCGATTACAAGGGCACCCATTGTAATCAGATTGAGCGAATATCCTAAAAATCCCATCATAATGATTGTAGCGAGCAAAGAGATTGGCATAGAGCTTCCTACAATCATACTGGCTTTAAAATCTCCAAAAAATAAGAATAGAACCAACATAGAAAGTAGAATTCCCACAATCAATGTCTGTCCAACCGAGATGAGAGAATCTTTAATTGATTCACTACTATCATAGACTACTTCCATATTCAATTCTGGGTTCTCCGCCTGTAATCTTTCAACTGTTTTGTTGATATGATTTGAAAGACTCACTGCACTGGAAACCTGTTTTTTGGCAACACCAATGCTTACATTGTCATTCCCATTGTAACGGCTAAAGCTTTCCGCATCCTCTAGTGAATATTGTACAATCGCCACATCAGAAAGCTGGATCACCATACCTTTTGATGTTGTGATCGGTATCTTTTCTATTTCCGTCAGATTCTCAGGAGCAACTTCTGAATTAAGATTCACCTTCTGATTTCCGTATTCCGCACTTCCTGCAGGCATTGTGAAATTGACTGAAGTAATTGCTGCCGCAAGTGTGCTGATATCAACGCCATATTGCTTTGCATATTCAGGAATCACTTCAATACTAATATATTTTTCCTGACCCCCTGAAATATTTAAATCAGCAACTTCACTTATTTTTTTAAGTTCCGGTTCAATCTTTTCTTCAACCAGGCTTACAAGATCAACATCCTTCTCTGTGTCGATAGAGATTGTCATTGCATCCGATGCATTCATATCAATTGATAAAATGGTTGGCTCCTGCACATCAGCTGGTAACTGTGACTTAATTCGGTTCACTGCAACCTGCATATCTGTGTAGGTCTCATTCATATCTGTTCCATATTCGAACTGAAAAATAACCATCGAGAAGTTCTCTGATGACTGGGAAGTAACATCTTTCAGATTGGCAATTGCTCCACATGCATCTTCAATTTCTCTGGTCACAAGACTTTCTACTTCTTCTGGACCAGCTTGTGGATATACTGTAGTAACAACCATCATAGGAAGATTAATATCCGGAATTAACTGCATCCCTAATCCTGTAATGGAATTGACCCCAAACACCACCAGCGCAATCAGCACTACAAGTGTCGCAATGGGTCTCTCCAATACCGCTTTTGTTAGTTTATTCATTTTTATCTCCCTCAACAGCGATTGTAACGAGTGCTCCATCTTTCATCTGAGAGTCCCAATTTGTAATCAGCTGACTTGCTTCATCCATCCCAGATATGATTTCTATGTTTTCTTCCTCTGCAATTCCAGGACTGACCTCTACTTTTCTTGCAATTCCAGACTCAAATAGATAAACATATGCTGTCTCATTTTCATAGTAGAGTGCACTGATTGGAATGACGAGTACATTTTCTGCCTTTTGCGTGATGGTTTTAATTGTAACCGACGTACCAGATATCAGAGTCTCATTCCCTTCTTTCATCACTGCTTCTACTTTAAATAAGCCTGTCGTTCCATCAACGCTACTTCCGACAAATGACACGCTGCCTTTGTATTCCTTTCCATTTTTTTCCAATATCACTTCATTTCCACTTTTAATCTGCGAAATGGATTTCTCTGCCACATAAAACACAACTTTACTTGAACCACTGCTTTCTATCACATATGCTTGCGTCGCATTGGAAGCCATATTATGTTCCGATACATTAATTGCTGTGATTATGCCACTCACAGGTGCTTTGATTTTTGTATTGTCCAGCTGCAGAGTTACAGAATCAAGGTTTGCTTTTGCAGACTTGATTGAGGAAGCAGCATTGGTGATAGAGGCCTGCGCACCAGCAAGCGTTGCATCTGCTCCAGCAAGTGACGCATTCACTCCTGCGAGTATTTTAGCTTTGGTATATGTTTCGTAATCTTGTTTGTATTTTTCAGCAAGTGTTTTCGCCTGTTCTGCCGTTGCAACACTGTCACTTGCTGTCCCCATCCCGATCGCTGCCTGTACCTGTGCTGTAATATAAGAATCATAAGATCCTTCTGTTGAATTCACAGAGCTTTCCATCGAAGTAATGGAAGATTTTGCTGTCGCAATTGCCGCATCAAGTTCCATGATACTCGCATAGCTTGTTGCAAGGTCCAGGAAAGCATCTGCTACCGTCTGCGCAGTATCTCCTGCCGTATAGATATAAGTTGATACTCCATTCTGGGATGCTAATTGTTCAAGCCCTGTCTGATCTGTGGCTGTATTTGCAGCAATGGCAGAGTATTTACCTCTGACACCAACGAGTGAATTATAATAAGATTCTGCATTGCTCTTATTTGTTTTCAGAATTTCAAGATTATCCTCCACATTTTCCGCTACACTTTGTGCTGACGAAAAAGCTTGCTTTGATAGCGCTTCATTTCCCTTTGAGGCACCTACCGTATTCTGCGCCTTTTCAACAGATACATTTAGTTCCATTTCATTGGTATCCATTTTCCCGATTGTCTCTGCTGCAGTTGCTTCCACAGAAACATGACTTGCCTCCTGTGCTTTCAGACTTGCCTGTGCAGACAGCAAACCCGCCTGTGCTGATTCATAGGTTGCTGTTGCAGCTGCCAGGCTAATCTGGATTGCAGAATCATCTATGGTAAACAGCAGGTCACCTTCTTGTACCGTATCACCCACTTCAAAATTTGCTTCAAGTACTTCTCCCGCTATCTTTGGGGTTACAACGACTTCACTTAATGGCTCTATCGTTCCAATAAAGCTATTCTCAATTAAAATCGTATCCCTGGCTGGATTTGTTACTTCAACTGTAATTTCCTGATTTACTTGCTCAGTGATTGCTACATCCTGGCATCCTGTTAACGAGACCAGTGTGATGCATAACATAACTGCCATGTTGCCTTTTCTAACTCTTCTTCTACTCTTACTCATTTTCTATCCCTCTTTCTTGCATTCTTTATCCTGTATTTCTATCACTCTATCGTACGTTCTATCCTAAAAAACTATTTCATAAATATCCCGGTCAAGGCGAATTCTCATAGTCATTTCACTCTCTCCCCTCATGATACGAGCATTTTTAAGAATATAGTGCTTATCTAAACTCAACCTAAACAATCTCATTTTTTATTTATTTTTTATTTTAATTTTAGATTCAATTTAGATTCAATTTATCTTGTTGTGATAGGCTTTAGGAATATTGATACAAATCGAATTTTGTTATAAAAGAAAGGACTTCTTATGTTTTCATTACTTGTTGTAGAAGATGATAAAAATACGAGACGACTCATGCAGGCAATCTTAAGTGCCAATGGATATCATGTCCATCTGGCTGCAAATGGAATAGAAGCTCTGGCAATCATGGACACCTTGCACATTGACTTATTGATTCTTGACATCATGATGCCAACGATGGACGGTTATGAACTGACTCAGGTACTGAGGGATTCAAACTACACGCTACCAATTCTAATGATTAGCGCAAAAGTGCTCCCTGCTGATAAAAGAAAAGGATTCATTGTTGGAACGGATGACTACATGACGAAGCCAGTAGACGAGGAAGAAATGCTGCTAAGAATTCAGGCTTTACTTCGCAGAGCTAAAATTATGAACGAACACAGATTGACAATTGGTGAAGTTACATTTGACTATGATACTCTGACTGTAAGCAGAAACGAAGAATCCATGCTTCTGCCACAAAAAGAGTTCTTACTATTATATAAGTTGTTATCTTATCCTGATAAAATATTTACCAGAATTCAACTGATGGATGAAATATGGGGAATGGATACAGAGACATCAGACAGTACTGTTACCGTGCATATCAACAGACTGCGAAAGCGCTTCGAACATTATCCGGAATTTGAGATTGAAACAATCCGGGGATTGGGATATAAGGTAAACAAATATGTATAAATTCTTGCACAAACGATTTAGTACGACAATTATTTTTTCAATCAGTACTTTTCTCATTACATTATTGACGATTTCTATCACCCTTGGGATTTATATTGGTCTGTCTAAACTTGGGTTTAATAAATGGTGGTTCACGCCCAACGTGCTTAGTTTCTTTCTTGTATTATTTTTTATCAGCTTTTTTGTTGGTGCTTTGCTTTCTTTTCTTGTCGGTCGTATTCCGATGAAGCCAATTGCAAAACTGATTGGAGCAATTGATACCCTTGCAAGTGGTGATTATAATATTCGCCTTCCAAAACGAAAAATGGCGGCATACCAATGTCTTTCTGAAAGTTTCAATCGACTTGCCGAGGAATTGGGCAATACTGAAATGCTTCGTTCTGATTTTATCAATGATTTTTCTCATGAGTTCAAAACACCAATCGTCTCCATAAAAGGATTTGCAAAACTACTGAAGAATAACAACTTAAGCGAACTGGAGCGAAATGAATATCTTGATATTATTATTGAAGAATCCTCAAGACTTGCAACTCTTTCTACAAATGTTCTTAATCTCAATAAATTAGAACGACAGACCATCCTTACAGAAATGAGTGAAATAAATCTGGCTGAATTAATCAGACGCGTTATCCTGCTAACAGAATCTAAATGGAGCAAGAAACAAATTGTTCTTGATATTAACCTGCAGGAAATAAATTATTTATGCGATCCAACCCTTTTAAGCCAGCTCTGTATTAATCTGATCGATAATGCAATCAAGTTCTCTGGTGAGAAAGGTGAAATTTCAATTCAGTTATATAAGCATCACGAATCTATCCTCTTTATGGTACAGGATAATGGATGTGGAATGAACGAAGAAGTGCTTCCTCATATTTATACCAAATTCTATCAAGGTGACACTTCCCATTCAACTGAAGGAAACGGACTGGGTCTATCAGTTGCTACAAGAATCGTCACCTTGTATCATGGTAAAATTGAAGTAGACAGCGCTATCGGGACCGGAAGTACTTTTACTGTTTCACTTCCTATCGGATAAAATTCGTGGCGAATTTCTTCTCTGTATTGGGTACTTCTACTCCATTTTGTTTTCCAAGTTCAATGCATTTTAGAATCCATGCCATATTCGTCCCCAGATTTCTCATCGTTTGTAGGCCTTCCAGGTCTTGTTTCACTTCCTCAGGCGTGTTTCCATGAACCATGTTCCAATAGGAGGATGAAATAACAGGCATTTCTGCAATTGTAAAATATTTATTTAACACATCAACAGATGCAGTCGTACCACCCCTTCTTGCTGAGGCAATGGCTGCTCCTGGTTTATGTGCAAACACTCCCTTTGCTGCATAGAAAGTTCGATCTAGCACGGACAGGATTCTACCACTTGGATGCGCATAATAGACTGGAGTTCCAAATACAAAAGCATCAGCCCCCGAAGCCTTCTGAATAATTTCATTAATCTTATCATCATTAAAAATACACGCATTGTCTAACTCTCTGCACTTCCCACAAGCGATGCAGTCTCTGACTGGCTGATTCCCCAGGGAAACAATTTCTATTTCTACTCCTTCTTTTTCAAGCGAATCCGCCACTTCCTTCAATGCTGTATAGGTACATCCATTTTCTCTTGAACTTCCATTTAATAATAATACTTTCATTTGTTCTCTCCTTGCTTTTTATAATTTTTCATTATAAACCTTATCGTGGAATTGTAAAGAAAAACAGACTGCCCACTCCTTCCACGCTTTCTGCATAAATCTTGCCACCATGCGCTTCTATGATTGCCGAAGCAATTGCCAATCCAATTCCAGACCCGCCTGTGCTCCTGTTTCTTGATTTATCTGCTCGATATAAATGTTCAAAAATATGTGGGAGGTCTTCCTTGGAAATTCCTATTCCGGTGTCTTTTATCTTAAATTTCGCCATGTTTCCTTGCCTCGCGATACTGATTTCCAGACTCCCTCCCTCTTTTGAATATTTGACTGCATTAGAAACTAAATTGATGAGTACCTGCTTTATTTTATCCCGATCCGCCCACACTTTGCAAGCTGTTAACTCCATATTCGCGCTAAGTTTCTTCGCATTGATTTCTGGTTGAAACGTAATCAGAACCTGTTGAATCAACTCATCCAGGTCAAACTCAGTTTTCTTCAACTGCAGCGTATCGTTTTCAATTCTATCAATTTTTTCGATCTCAGAAATCATTCTGGTAAGTCTGACAACCTCTTCCCTGCAACTCTCCATCCGTTCCGGTGTCGGTTCCCATATTTTATCAATCATTGCCTCCAGGTTAGACTGAATCGTCGTAAGCGGCGTCCGTAGTTCATGTGCATAATCCTTTGCAAGTCGCTTTTTCTGATTTTGTTGTGCATGCAATGTCTCCGCCAGAGAATTCACACTGTGAATCAATTGATCGATTTCTCTTGTTTTACTCTTGAATTCGAGTCGGTTCTCATAGTTCCCATCTTCTATCTCTTTTGTTTTATGAATGACTCTTCGAATCGGACCTGCAATTTTTTCTGCCATAAAAAATCCAAATGCGATGGCCAGAATTAGAAAAATTATTGCAACGATTAGAAACACGCGGTTTAACACTTGTAAAAACTGAACATCCGCATCATTGTAATAAAAGGGGCCATAATACCCCAGTGTAACGGTTGCAACTTTTGTTCCCGACTTCATCACTTCGTAGTTCTTCTCTACATACTCTCCTTTAAAGCCCGGATAGATACTTTCCATCTGGCTTTGCATACTTTCCAGCATCGTATCGTAAATCACGCTGTTGGCTGTACTGATACAAAATAATTCCTGATGGCTTACATCATTCACCATCAGAACCATTCCATCCTGTAACGCGGTATGTCCAATATGAAGTAATATTTCTTCGCTTAAGATTTCACCATCCTGGCTCATCACTTCAGCAACCAAGTCTACATAGTTCAAATTCTTTTGCTCCTGAGACTCCATAATATAACTTTGAAACTCTTCTTCCAAAAAATAATTAGCAGTGATTAATAGTGCACCAACCAGAAAAAGAGATAAAAGCAGGTATGAAATTGCAAGTTTTATTTTCAGACTCATCTGTGTCGTTCCTCTCCTTTTCAAATTTAGCTTTTCCCACCAAACTGATATCCGATTCCCCTGACTGTCAGGATATAATCAGGGTTTGATGAATCTGTCTCTATTTTGCTTCGCAGATTCTTAATATGGGAATCTACCGTTCTGTCAAATCCATCAAAGTCCAATCCAAATGCAATCTGAATCAGTTCTTCTCTGGTAAATATCTTTTGAGGAAACTTAACCAATGCACAGAGAATTTTGGATTCATTTGGAGTCAGATTCACAATCGCACCTGCCTTTTTAAAAATGTGTCTTTCCAAATCAATCACCAAATCCTCCTGATTCCAGCTCATCTTATGAAAAAGGGGCGAAATCCCCTCGTCCGACCTTCTAAGCAGGCTATTTACCCTGGCAATCAGTTCACGCGTGCTAAAAGGCTTCGTAATATAATCATCTGCTCCCATATTAAGCCCCTCCACTTTATCATCTTCTTCCACTTTTGCAGTCAGCATAATAATAGGCACCCGGGATGTTCTTCTAATTCTTTGACAGACTTCTTCTCCTGATAGATGTGGAAGCATTAAATCAAGAATCACAAGATCAGGATGAATCTCTTCAAATCGTTTCATCGCAAGTAACCCGTCATAAGCAATTGCGGTCTCATATCCGCTATTGTTAAGATAAGCTTCTACTACTTCTACAATTTTAGGTTCATCCTCTACAATTAATATTTTCTTTGCTTTGCTTTGCATCGTTTTCCCCCTATCATTGTGAATATTCATTCCTACAAATCTTTTTTTATCCTACTCTCTTTTTATGTAGATTCTGTGGAGAAGAAGCATTTTTCTCCTTGATAGCTCTTTCTCGTAATCAAAATTTTGTGTAAGAATTAGTCTAGTGATTTTATTTATGCTATAATAAGTCACATTTTAGAAAATAGAGGTAACCTATGGAATCCATAAAAAATAATTTTTCCCAATTCACTCTCTCAAAAGAGATTCTAGACACTTTAACACTCCTTGATTATATCACGCCTACCGCAATTCAAAAAGAAGTGATTCCACTTGCGCTTACTGGATGTGATCTGGTTGGAAAATCAAAAACAGGCACAGGAAAAACTGCTGCTTTTGCAATTCCTTTGTGTGAAAAAGTGGTCTGGGACGAATATCTTCCACAGGCACTCATCCTAGAACCCACCAGGGAACTTGCACAACAGGTAAAAACAGAATTTTTTCATATAGGACGTGCAAAAAGACTAAAAGTTCCAGCTCTTTTTGGTGGAATGCCAATTGATAAACAAATTGTGACTTTAAAACAAAAAGCACATATCATTGTTGGAACACCAGGACGAATCATGGATCACGTAAGACGTGGTAGTCTGGATCTGAGTCATATCCAATATTTTGTGATTGATGAAGCCGATCTGATGTTGAACATGGGATTTTTAGAAGAAGTAAAAGAAATTATGGATCAGCTTCCCCAATCAAGACAAACTATGCTTTTTTCTGCTACAATCAACGATGAGATCCTTCATTTAATTGGACAATATATGCAAGATCCCACCTATATTATGTTAGAATCTGCAACACAGACCGTTTCTACCATCACACAGGAAATCGTGATCACGGAACACGATGACAAATATAAAACTTTAATGAACTTGCTCATTGCAGAAAACCCCGCTGATTGTATGATTTTCTGTGCGACCAGAGAAATGGTAAATACCTTGTATCAAAAACTACGCAGGGACAAAATTCGCTGTGGAATGCTTCATGGTGAGATGGAACAAAGAGACCGACTTCGTGCCATAGAAGATTTCAGGGATGGAAGATTTCATACTCTGATCTGTACAGATGTTGCTGCAAGAGGCATTGATTTTGACCAGATTACTCATATTTTCAATTACGATTTCCCAACCGGGAAGGAAACTTATGTACATCGGATTGGACGAACTGGCCGTAACGGACAATCCGGTGCTGCAATCAGTCTGGTGACACCTGAAGAAACACGCATCCTATCCGTGGTAGAAGAATTTACTGGTATTGCCATTGCCAGAAAAGAATGTCCCACGGAAGTTTCCTTAAAGGAAAGTGCATTTTGGAAGAGGCAAAACGAAACCCTCGTTTTAAAAAAGAGAAAAGGTGCCATTTTTCAAAAAAGTATTACAAAATTATCCATCGGTGGGGGGCGTAAATCCAAAATGCGAGCAGTTGATATTGTCGGAACTATTTGCAGTATTGACGGAATCACCTCCGACGACATTGGAATTATAGATATTAGAGACAGCCTTACCTATGTAGAAATTCTGAATCAAAAAGGGGAACTTGTACTTGATGCACTTCAAGCAAAGCCGATTAAAGGAAAACTCCGGAAAGTAACTCTTTCCAGAGCTCGTCATCTATAAAAACCCGGGTCTGTTGACCCGGGTTTTCCTATTTTTCTGTGATTTCTTATGCGTTCATAAATAAATCTATATCTTCTTCTACCGAACCAATTGGTGCAATGCCAAAAGTGTCTACTAAAACCTTAACTACATTTGGAGATAAAAATCCAGGTAACGTTGGTCCAAGGTGTATATTTTTAACACCTAAGTAAAGAAGTGCCAATAATACAATGACTGCTTTTTGCTCATACCATGCGATGTTAAACGCAATTGGAAGTTTATTAATATCATCCAGTTCAAAGATTTCCTTTAATTTCAATGCTATGACTGCCAACGAATAGGAATCATTGCACTGTCCAGCATCCAGTACCCGTGGTATTCCTCCGATTTCTCCAAGCTGTAGCTTGTTATAGCGGTACTTTGCACACCCTGCTGTCAGAATAATCGTATCATTTGGCAGCTTTTTAGCAAACTCTGTATAATACTCTCTGGATTTCATTCTGCCATCGCAACCACCCATGACAAAGAATTTCTTAACAGCTCCTGTCTTAACAGCCTCCACAACCTTGTCTGCCAGCGCGAAAACCTGATTGTGTGCGAATCCACCAACAATGCTTCCTGTTTCAATTTCATCTGGAGCCTGAAGTTTTTTAGCCATTTCAATGATTGCAGAAAAATCTTTTTTTCCAGTCTCATCTGCCACAATGTGAGGACATCCTGGATATCCCGAGGCTCCTGTTGTAAAGATCCTCGTCGCAACTTCCGGTGTTTTCGGAGGTACAATACAGTTGGTTGTGAACAGAATCGGACCATGAAAATGTTCAAATTCTCCTACCTGCATCCACCACGCATTTCCATAATTTCCCACCAAATTTTCATATTTTTTAAATGCTGGATAATAATGTGCTGGTAACATTTCACCATGTGTATACACATCAACTCCAGTTCCCTTTGTCTGTTCTAACAGCTGTTCCATGTCAGTCAAATCATGTCCCGAAATCAAAATAGCAGGGTGATTTCTGACACCAAGATTCACATTCGTCATCTCAGGATGACCGTATTTTGAAGTATTGGCATCATCAAGAAGTGCCATTGCTTTCACCCCAAATTCACCTGTTTTCAAAGTCAATGCAACTAAATTGTCTGCGCTTAAACTGTCATCTAGTGTTGCTGCAAGTGCCTCATATACAAATGCAGAAATTTCTGCATCTTCTTTTCCAATATTCAAAGCATGCTCTGCATAGGCAGCAAGACCCTTCAAACCATAAATAATGAGTTCCCGAAGCGATCTTACATCTTCATTCTTGGTCGCAAGGACACCAACACTGTCTGCTTTCAGGAGCATCTCTTCACGTCCTTTGGCAGTAAACGTAACGGCGTCATGATTGTTGTTGTAGCTTTTTTCCTTTGCAAGCTGATCTCTGAGTTCGTACATGTCCAGAATCTGTTTCTCAATTGCATCTGCATCAAAATTTGCATTGGTTATGGTAATAAAAAGACTGCGCAATACCTCGTGATTGGTCTGTGCAATCGTGGCTGGATCTGTTTTTGTAGTGATTACAATCTCTGCAATTCCTTTACAAACATAGAGTAGCAGGTCCTGAAGCTTTGCAACTTCTTCATTTTTTCCGCATACGCCTTTGATCTCACAACCAGTTCCCCTCGCTGTTTCCTGACATTGATAACAAAACATACTCATTCGTTCACCCTCCTATACAATTTGACTGTTACAATCTTTTTTTCTTACTATTGTTTATTAATTATATAGGTATATCATATACTATCTGACGTTTTATCACAATAGATTTCATACATAGAAAGCATATTGTTATACATGAGTTTTCGTGTTAAGAGCTGGGTATACGTAACTGATTTGG
>CANRNK010000049.1 GCA_947631985.1 uncultured Lachnospiraceae bacterium
TTGGAGTTGTCCGATACTTTTCATTTCCCCATCTCAGTAATACTTCTGCTCCATCCATTCGATCTGTTGTTAAATCAGTCTTTGGCTGATATACCAGATAAAACTCTTCTTGTTTGACGGCATTGTAGATATCAACTAAGGTTACATAATAGTTATCCACGGATTCGGAAATCTGAGGCACGTATTTCATGATGCTTTTGGGAGAATGACATACTGTTTCTAGCGTTTTATTTAGCTTAAGTAACAGATCATCTATAAAGTCTGTCGTTTTTCCACTAATTACGGAAGCTTTATAATGTATCATAAAAGGAATGTCTTGTATTGTTAATGGTTTGTTTTGACTCACAATATACTCTTTTACTTTTTTGTATACATGCTCCTCATTTTTATGTTCCAGATACAGCAATACCTTATCAGGTCCAGCTCCATATAGCGAACATTCCGGAAAATACTTCATAAGGTTTTCTATTAGACAATTAAGTAGCTCCCCGCCTTTTTCGTAACTGGTTAGCCGATAAATCGAATCCAGATAAAAAAGCAATCAACACTGCCTTTTTAGGTGACAGCAAAAACGCTGAAAATATAATCGGTATATACAAAAGATGTGTGATTGGACTAATTCCTCCTGATAAGTAAATCATCAAACCTATAATAAGGATCATGCCTGTCAAAGAATAGAAATGAATCATTTGTGTTTTTCTTTCCATCACTTTGGTTCCTGTAAGCTGACCCACTTTATCAATAAGGAATTCGTGCCAATTAACTTTGATTTGTTTTAATACAAGAAATATTCTCATCCTTTTTCCCATCATGATTAAATTCGGAACTTGTGAATTGTATCCTGCAGAGTCTCTGCCAGCTTCGATAATTCTTCACTTGCATTTGCAATTTCTGCCATGGAAGCAGTCTGTTTTTCCATCGAAGCTGTTACTTCTTCTGTAGATGCTGAATTTTCTTCTGCAATCGCTGAAAGACTTTGCATGGATTCCAAAATATTTGTCTTTATACTCTGCATGCTAGTCCCTGATTCGTTTAGATTTTCTACTGCTTCAGCAACACTTGTAATCGCATTTTTAATCAGCTCATAATTTTCCCGATTGATTTCAACGCTTTGTGCCTGCTTTTCAATCACTCCCAACATTTTTTCAATTGTTAAAACTGCATCCTCTGAATTCTTTAACAAATCAGCAATTGCACTATCGATTTCCTTGGTGGAATCAGCAGATTGCTCTGCCAGCTTCCTGATTTCTTCTGCTACAACAGAGAATCCTTTTCCTGCATCCCCAGCTCTTGCCGCCTCAATTGCAGCATTGAGCGCAAGTAAGTTCGTCTGGTCTGCAATTGATGCAATCACATTGCTTGCATTTCCAATTTTCTTTGCACTACTGTCCGTTTTCATGATGACCTGTTGGATTTCTGTACCAGCTACACTATTATCCTTTGTTTTTTCTGAAAGATAAGCGATATCTTTCATTCCCTTCGCAACAATTCCTTCCACTTCTGTTGTTACCAGGTTCATTTTCTCAAGATATTCCTGGTCTTTCTCAATCACTTCGCCAAGAGCATCTGCTTTTGCTGCACCTGTTTGTGTTAACTCTTCCTGTTCAGAAGCACCTCGTGCTATTTCAGTTACGGTGATACTGATTTCATTCACGGTTTCAGATGACTGTTCTGTTGTTGCTGTCATTTCTTCTGATGAAGAGGACAGCTGCTCCGCACAATCATTGATATCATGAATAATTCCAAAAAGACTGTCTTTCATAGACTGTAATGAAATAGATAACGTCCCAATTTCATCCCTTCTTTTTACATATTTTGATGATACATTCTCCGTAATGTCCAGGTCAGCTATTTTTTTGGCATATTTTACAGTGTAAATAATAGGCTTCGCAAATGAATTCCCAATGAAAAATACTAAAATCAAACTAATCAATAAAATCAGCCCCGTCACGCTAATAATGATTGTCCTTAATTCATATATAGAACCAAGTACTTCATTCTTGTTGGCTGTAATAACCATGAACCATTCCGTTCCCTCAATCGCCTAATAGCTCGCATAAAGTGCGTTTCCATCATAATCGTATGTTGAAGTCCCTCTTTCACTCACGATGATATTCGAGAACAAATCAGCAAGAGACGTTAACGCTTCATTTGACTCCGCTTCCACGATAGGGGATAACTGGTTAATTACTTTCTCACGATCCGGATGTGCAATTACCACTCCCTTATTATTAATCATATAGCTGTATCCAGACTCACCAAACCCAATATCTGCAACCGTCTCACTTAACAGGTTGGCATCTTTTCTTCCAATTAATGCACCTACGACAACTCCGCTTTTCTGGATTGGAACCGCTACCATGATAACTGGTTCTCCCGTAACAGAGCTAATCAGTACATCTGAGATATTGGACTTTCCTTCTAAGGCATTTTTAATGTAGGCCCTGTCTGCGAGCTCAGAAGTAGAGCCATCCGTATATTGCGCAAATCCTTTTTTATCAACAACTGCAAGATCAATAAATCCAGAGTCTGCTAACTGCGTCTGTAGAAGACGTTTTTGTATATTCCAGTTCATTCCCATAATATCTCCACTTGATGCCATACTTTCAAGTGTTCTTATCTGTGTTTCCATTCGTGCCTGTGTCGTTTCTACGCCACCTTCTACAATCGATATCAACGCATTTTCTGCAGATTCTACAAGTGCCCTCTGGGAATACATAATCGAAAGTACTCCTAAAGATGCTGATGCTGCAAAGATCAGTAGTGCAAAGTAAATAATGAGTTTGGTTCTGATACTTTTCATTTTTCCTCCAAAATCGACAAAAAAAATCCTCCAATTTCGCAAAGGGGGATTAGGAATGCAACTGGCAACCATCTTGTTTAGAATAATCAAGGAAGGCCCTAAGCTTTGCGTCCTTACCTTTCAGTAAGTTTGCCGAAGTTCTATTTTATTATATGTTTTTCTTAAGATTGGCTAGTTTATACGATTTTTAGATTATACGCAATAGAATTTTTCGAAATTATTTGAATTATTTATCTTTCGGAGCAATTTGCACAATTTTTTCGTTCTAATTCTTCTATTCACTTTGTTTAGATTAATTTAATGATTTGTTCCTTGCACCCTCTCTAAAATTCAACTAGAATTAGGTCTTGCAACAGATTTTATCTCCCACTTTATGCTCTATCTCGAAAGGAAACATGATTTACATGAGAAAGAATATCAAACGAATTTTAATAGAGACAACAATTCGAAAGACGATTCAGGATATAAAATTAAGTCCCGAAAAAAGTATTCACAATTTAGCAAATAAGGCGCTTTCCTTTTCAAAAGGCAGATTAGGACAGCGATTTTTTGGTACTGCACAGGAAATGCTTCTCAATGAAAAAAGTGCCTATTATGATCTTATAAAGGATACTGTTCACTACGTAGATACTGACAAGCTTGTCAATTTTGGCATGAATATCGGTTATAACAGCTGTACTGTTGGTGCAAAAACAATACGCGAATTGAACGATACGGAACAGTTTCAGATTCCCTGGAACCTCTCTCTGACGATTGACTATGACACCTTTTCCCACTCAAAAAACCACTATCGTAATCTGATTGCACAAGGAATAGAGCTCGGAATCTATACTTGGATCCTCTACAGCACCCGTATACCGCAAGGACTGTTATCTTTAATTCGCGAATATGACGATTGCGCTTTTATTCTGTTTTGCTCTGGTGTGAACATAACTGACGAACTGCTACAAGAAGCCAATTCACTGAACAATTTAATGTTTGCAATCGAATATGATTCTCACATCCAAACAGCTTGTGAAACACTTAGACACGGCAGCTTTCTCTACTCTGTTTGTTTTCCCTATACCGAAGAAGATGCCGAACGGATTATGAATGAAAGTTTTCTATCGTATATTATAAGGTTACACCCAATCATTACCTTTTTCCAGGCAAATGTTACCTGTTCTAGTGAAACACGGGAAAAAGTCTATCAATTTATCAAAGACACACGCACACAGCAGGTATTCTCTACTGTTTTGATGGACCTCATTCTTGACAATCAGTTTAGTAATCGTAGCCTCTCTCTGGATTCCAGCGTTGTGGGTTTTGATGCTTCCGGTCAGTTCTATTCTATTTCAGGAAAAACATTTGACAGAGAGTGTAATCTGTATCAGAACAACCTGAAAACGATTTTAAAATTAGCCCTTCCTATAAGCTAAACAAGAAGGGCTGGATTATTTGAAATATTCAAACTCAGCAAGTTCCTTGTTGTTCTTAAACATATCTATTTAAGTTTTGCATGGAAAATGCCTTTATTTTAACTAAATTACATATTTTATTATAGCTTGCTGATTTTCTGTTGCTAAAGTGTTGCCACGTTGTTGTATACACAAGGGTTCTCAACAATTCAATCTTTCTATCGAAATAAAATACTCGTAAAATCTTGGTATCTGTCAATCACACGATATATCTCAACACAATCCTTCTTGATAAGATAGAGGGTAATATAATCTCCATGAACCAGATATTTGTAATCAGTCTTAAAACTCACTCTCTTTGATAAATCCGCTCCCATCGTAGGAAACCGCTGTAAATTCTCAAAACTTTTATAAATATCATCCACAGTCTTTCTGGCAGCTTCTCCGTTATCCTCTGCAATATAATCTCGTATTGCTTTCAAATCAACCTCTACCAGAGGATTAATCCTTAGTTTCATCAATCGCTATTCCTCCATCGCTGATTTAAGTTCATCAAGGTTCATCCACCCTTTTCCATCCGCAACAGCTTCTTCCGCTTCCTGTAACTTCGCCAACAGCTTTCTCTCTGCTCTGTCCTTCTCATAGTCCTCAATGTCAAGCACTACAAATCTTCCTCTTCCATTCTTTGTCAAAAAAACTGGTTCTCCTACTTGGCAATTCTTAAGAACTTCATTATAATTTCTCAAATCAGATACTGGTAAAATACTAGACATATAATCATCCCTTTCTCCAATAATAATGTTTCTGTTTACTCTTTTATTATACGCAAAATGCTGTAAAATTCAACTTAAAATTTTACAGCATTTTCTCATGTTATATGGGGGGTGCTGACATCTATTTATCTGACATCTATTTATCTGACATCTATTTATTTATTCAAACTCAATAAGGTCATTTCTCTTTTAAACTTATCCTGTTCATTTTTAACAGGATCAACTTCAACCCTGTAAAATTTTCAAAAATCTATCAATGACCCAAACCGCCCCTTATTCACTCAAAATAAGATCAGATCTTTTTAAAGCAAGTTCCAATAATTTGTCCGAGAATCCATTAATAGAAAACAGTACAAAATATTCATTTCTATTTTCTTTTTTCCAAGCAACTGATTTTACTTTTTCTTCAAGTGCATTCAAAATATTAATTCCCACTTTTCCTTCCCAATATCTACACTCTCCAAAAATAATATCATTCCCTTTACTGTCATAAGCTACAATATCTATTTCTTTCTCATTATTCCACCAACGTCCAACTTTATCAAAATTAAAATCCCATTTTCCTTCGGAGTTGAATTTCCACATCTCTTCAATACAGATGTCTTCATAAACATAACTAATATGCCCATCATCCAGATTTGCTTTTATTTTGTTCATGGCAAGTTCTTTATTTCCAGACTCAATAAAACTTAGGTTAGGATATATAAATCTAAACCAGAAGCGAATAAAATTATCCTTAATCTTATAAAGCCCACGCTTACTTTTTTCTGGGTTTTCTTCTGTCACTGGCACTTCTCTTTGCAAAATATCCAAATCAACCAATGTTTTCAGATACCTTGTAAGTCCTGTTTGTTTTAGTTCCAGGCTACCAGCAATTTTTGAAAGTTTCTGATTCCCAGCCGCAATTGTTTTGATCAGTGAGAAATAGCTCCCCACTTCTGTAACTTCATGCTGTAATAAGAAGTTAGGTTCATCATATAAAAAGCTTTGCTTTGACAAAATATTGTTATCTATTGCGGTATAAATATCATCATAATCATGAAATATCTCAATATATTTTGGAACTCCACCAGTAATTGCATAAAATTCTATTAATTGTTTTCTGTTTTTTTGTGGATAGAAGTCCCTAAAGTAAGAAAATTCAATCTGCTTTAGCTTGATTTGACCAGTTCTTCTTCCGTACAAAGGACTACTATAATTCAACGTCTGACTCTCCATCATCGAAATAAGCGATCCGCATAAAATCACCATGACATTCTCTGCTTTTAATATAGTGTCCCATATTTTTTGAAAAACAGATGGAAAGGCTGGAAAAGATTTACCCAGGTACTGAAACTCATCTATTACAAGAATTAATTTCTCTGCTTTATTTTCTGAAAGAAGTGCTTTAAAGATAATTTCCCAATTATCAACTTTTGCACTTTTCAAGAGTTCATTCTTAGAAAATTCAGCAACAACTTCTCTAAAATGATTGCGATTCTGTGTTTCACTTTCTTCCGTCACAAGGAAATAAAGGGAGTTCTTCCCACGAATAAATTCTGATGAAAGCTCAGTTTTCCCTACCCTTCTCCTTCCATAAAGAATAATCAGTGACGATCCTTCTCTGGAATACTCCTCATTTAAAAATTTCATTTCCTGTTCTCTATCAATAAAGTCTTTCATGTAAATCACCACCTTTGTATATAATTATACTTTGTTTTATTATAATTTCAAGTATAACTTTTTAGCAGTTATCTATTATGGCGTCAACATACCAATTTTATTAACAATGTATTCTTCTCAAGACAGAATAAACTATACTCGAATATGATTCCCTCCGCCCCACCGAAGAAATTGTTAATAGAATATGCAGTTACTCGAAAAATTCGAGTAACTGCATATTCTTAAGGAGTTGAACGTTCTTTTATCATCTGATCATAGACATCTTTGCACCGCATTTTATATTCTTCAAATCCTTTGTCTATACCCCAACGATACCCAGGCATAACATGTTTCCCAAAGTTATCTTCTAATTTCTTTCTAAGTTCGACTAACTCCGAATCAGTTTTTAGTTTTTAGTCTTTCATCTTTAAATACCATGCTTGGATAGGCTACACTAAATTAGTGTTTTATTCATTGCTTGACCACCATATGAGATTACACCATAAGTTCAAATAAAAATTTATTCAAATCGCCGTAAGGCTGCCCATTGTAGGGCTTTTTTTTGCCCTTCTACCCATACTGCTCCGTCAATCTCTTCGCCTCCACCCTCATCTGTTCCACCACGTTTTCCGGTGACAGGACTTTCGCTCCTGCGCCAAGTCCGAATACCCATGCGAGATACTGTGGGCTCACCTCTACATCCATGCCAACGGTGAAGTGATCCTTCCCCTTTGGAATTACCATACTGTCCTGTCCAAACCGATCCACGATTACACCGATCAGGCTATTCTCACATTCGAGCTTCACGTGTTCCAGGGTTCCCCCATACATGGAAAAGGTTCTTTTTGCATAGTCTCCCATGTCGAACTTCTCAAATTGTTCCATGCCATCTCTTGCCTGTGTTTCTACCTGGATAGACCTCATCTTGTCCACGCGGAAGTGCTTGATCATGCAGTTCTCGGTATCATAGGCAACCAGATAATAGTTCTCGTTCGCCCACATGAGGGCCCATGGACTGATCCTGTATAGGGCTCCCTCTTTTTTCAGCCTCTCCTTTTTGGAAATTGTCCACTCTGCATATTGGAAGGATATTTTTTTATTATGATTGATTGCATCATGAATGCCGTCTACGTTGTAGTAGATGCTCTCATTCATTGTCTTAATTCGATTGGTTACGAAGACCTGACGTTGCAATTCCTGGGCTTCATATTCACTTGCAAAGCTCTCGATTTTCCGAATCAGTTCATTTGATTTTTTGGCGGTGATGAATTTTGAAGACTGTACTGCATCTACCAGGAGCTTCAGCTCCGCCAGTTCGAATTTGCCACTGACCAGATGATAATAATATTTCCCCTTTTCCTGGAATCCCTTGATTTCGAATCCATATTGATTCAATGCATCGATATCGGTATAGATTGACTTGCGCTCCGCCTCAATTTTATGAAATGCCAGATATTTGATAATTTCAGGCATGGTCAGGTAATGTAACTGGTCAGTCTTTTCTATGAATAATTTCATCAGATAGAGCATTTTCATCTTCTGGTTTGCGCCTTTTGCCATCGTATTCTTCCCCCTGTTGAATCTTTCTGAATATTAGGTTTTATTTCATATCAAATGAAACCCTACAGGTTCGATTATACGCTCATTTATTTTGCAAGTCCAATCTTTGGTACATGTTTTTCTGGCTTTTTACATGTTTTTTTCTTTTTTTCGCACAATTTCACCTTTCTGTAATACATATGGGATAAAAGCACAACACGAGCAACATCCATGACATCTCTCTAACGCTTCTCTGCTTTGGTTCTTGAATCAAAAAAATAGATGCAAAAAAAGAAAAATTCCTCTTCTGCATCCATTCTCTTATATTCGCTGTCCAATAAAAATACCAGCACTTAGGCTTCACTTAGGCTTCACTTAAGCTTTTCAACCTCTTTTTGACGTCTTTTTGACCCTTTTTAACCATTTCCTGTTTCTATTTGTTCCATATTTTTACGATATTCCGTTGGCGAAACTCCGCAGGTTTGTTTGAACAATTTCATAAAGTGTTTTTCATTATCGTATCCAACGTCCTGGCTGATCTGAAATATTTTTCTGTCCGTTTCTTCTAACAGCTGCTTGGCTTTGAGCATGCGAATATCCTTGAGGTAATTGACAAAATTACTACCAGAATATTGTTTGAAGGAATAAGAAAACAGAGAATAATTCATTGAAATATGGTTAGATACGACAGCCATATTAAGGTTATTCGCGTAGTTTTCCTGGATATATTCCATTGCAAGTTTCATTTTCTGTGTATTACGATTGGTATCATATTGGTAGTTGATATTATCATGAAGTTCCATAATGGCATCCATTAGCTTTTCTTCATATACATTAATGCAGCTTTCTTTCCAGATCTCTCTGCATTCAGCTAACGCTGCAATCCCGAGACCAGATACATTCTTGTACGTTTTCATGCCCTCATTTATAAAGTCTGTGATGCACTCTTCAAATTGTGCGGCATGGATTCTTCCTCTTTTCGCCTCAGTAAATAGCTGTTTCCAGCATTTCTCGAGTTCCTCTGTATGAGCTGTTCCTAATAACTGGACTCTTTGGACAGTAGCGGATGGAATACTAAGTTTTGCAGCCTCCCGCATCAGTCCTTCCGGAATATTACTGTCTTTCTCCTCAAAATGCACCTGCATTTTATTTTGTAAAAATGCTCTTTTTCGTGCCTCTAAGGACTCCTGATAAGCTATTTTAAGACTTCTAACTCCTTTGTGTCTGCTGCTGATTCCAACATATCTGTCTGTCAGTTGTTCATTTGTAAAAAAGGCCATTTCTTCTACTGGAACTATGTAAAAATCGCAGCTTTCCATATCTCCAAGATAGATACTACTGCTTTCCTTGCTCAGACTTTCTTTCTTGCTGTTCTGGCAAAAAATGATATATTCCCCGGGATAAAAAAATCCTGCATATTGTTTTTCAAACGCTTCATATTCTGCTTCAGAAAGTGTTTCACTTAATAACAGATATCGAATCTGCTGTACTCCAATCTCCTGATTAGTTTGTTCTTTTTCCCTTTTTTCTTCGATTTCCAGATTCAAAGTCTGAAGAATTTCAGTAATTTTTTGTCTCTCAATCGGTTTTAAGATATACTCCCGGATTCCTTTGCGTAACATCTCAACCGCATATGAAAAATCATCATATCCACTGATTGCAACTGTAAGCGGTACATGCTCACATGACTGCATTTGTCTCACCAGTTCGACACCATCCATCTTGGGCATACGGATATCTGTAAACATCATATCGATTTCTTGCTCTTTGATGATTTCTAATGCGGTCTCTCCATTGTTACATTCTAAAATAACTTCAACTGGAACACCACTTCGCAAAATCATTGCTTTCAATCCCTGGCGAATATTTTTCTCATCTTCAACGATCAAAATAGTCTTCATATTGCTCAACCTCACTACTCAAATCACGCTTTAAAGTTGCGTGTGTATTATCGGTATTCTGACAACGATTTTTGTATATCGTCCCAGCATGGATGAAATCTTAATTCCATATTCATGACCAAATGCAATCTGGATACGATCCTGAACATTTTTAAGTCCGATTCCGTTACCTGACCCACCATTAGAATCTATTTCTCCGGCAATTTTCATTTTTAAGGTTTCTACTTCTTTTTCATTCATGCCTTTGCCAGAATCGGTAATTTCTATGATACAATCATTTCCTTCAACATAGCCTTTTATATAGATATTGGTGTCTTCTGCAATTTGTTCAATCCCGTGATGAATCGCATTTTCAACAATGGGTTGCAATGACATTTTAGGAATTTCCTGTTTCAGAATCAGTTCAGGGATATTTAAGGATAAATATATTTCGTAATCAAACCGTAGATTAATCAAAGTCATATAGTCTTTAATATATTCCAGCTCCTGTTCTACTAAAACATTCCCTGATACCCATTTCATGCCATATCTGAGAAGTTTTCCAAGGGATGTAACTGCATCTGAAATAGCATATTCTTCATCGACTTCTGCCATCATCTTAATTGATTCGAGAACATTATAGATAAAATGAGCATTGATCTGGTTTTGTAATGCACGAATTTCTGAGTTTTTGACGAGCATTTCCCGCTTTATATTATCCTCCATCAGCTGCCTGATTCGTTCTAACATAATATTAATCTGGATCCCAAGTTCTCCCATTTCATCTTTTCCACAATTTTCAATGACGGTATCGAGATTTCCTTTTTGCACCACACGAATCGTTTTGAGAATCTCATAAAACTGTTTTAATAAATGCTGAACGATCCAGTTGATAAAAAGGATCAGTACAAACGTAAAAAGTAACATTACCAGAATAAAAATATTTCTAATCTGGTATACTCTTTGAATATTTTTTGTGATATTATTCACGCAAATCAAGGTTCCTGCAGGTTCTTTTAGGGTCATATAGGATACCACCAGGTTTTGCCCTTCTGTTTTAAGATAAGTTGTCTGTAGTTCCTGCGTCTCATCTTTATTTGCAATAATCTGGTCTAAAAGTTTCTTGGAATCTTGCGTTTCATTACCCCCAAAGTAGAGTGTTCCATCTTCCTTGTAAAAAAAACTCCATTCGTCCTCAATGGATTCGTACATACTTGGAAACATGGTTTCCATCGTCATAGCCGCTTCTATGGTACCGATTTGTCCATAATCAGGATCAATAATTGGCGTTACCAGAGATATGATTTTTCGATTCTGATTCATATTAATATTTGAAAATATATTGTCTGTATAGTCAAAGTTCCAGCCAAAATAATCTTCCTTTTGCGTCCATTCCTGTTTGTGCATTCTTGCGTTCTGGTACAGAATCGGCATCATCTCCTGCACTGTTTCCGTGTTTGCATAAACTCTGACCCCATAGAGCAAGGGATTGTTATTTACCAGACGTTCTAATGCTGATACATTTGTTTTTTTAAATTCCAGCCACTGCTGCGTTGTGATTTCTCTGCCTGCACTGGAGTAGTTTAAGATTTCATTTAAAGCCTGATCCGTCAGGAAAAACTGGGTGGACATACTGATAGAATCGACTTTTGTCTTGATTGCATCCTGATTTCGCTGCATTGTGTAAGACATATAGTCAAGACTTTCTTCTATTGCATTGTTCTCCATAATGTAAAATAGAATCCCTGCAAAAATACCAATTGGAATAATGGTAAACAGAATAATAACAAAGGTAAATTTTCTATTTAATTTCTGGTTGCGAAATGATTCTCCAATTTTTTTCATCCGTTAATCCCTGTTTTCATTTTCTTCGTTTTATCTTTATTCGATTTCCAGTTTTTTCTTGGCCTCGTTCATGTAGATTGTTGATTCCTCCAACAGCTTCTGGTAACCCATTGTCTCTCTTTTCCCCAAAAATCGCTTCCATATTCGGTCAAACTCTTCTTCATTTGGTGCCAGTAACAACTGGGGCAGCGTTTCACTCCAAAGCATTGTGATTTTGTTATCCTTATCTGCGCTGTCAGAGTCAGCTGGAAATAAAATCTCGTAAGCGCCATTGTAGACAACATATTGTCGTGACCATTCTCGAAGCTGTTCAATCTCGGGCAGGGTCTCCTGAATCCATTGAAGCTGCATCACATTATCCTGGAGCATCCAATATGCATCATCTGCTCCATAGAGTTTGTCATATTCTCTTCTGTCAGTATCAAGTAAATCTTTTACCTCTTGCTTTAACACTGGTTTGTCGTCTATGACATCATAAGTTACTCCCTCTACTCCGAGAAAAGTAATCTTTTGTCCATGTTCGCTCATAAGGTAATTCATAAAGGCAATCGCACGCTCAGGTTCTTGGCAATTCTTAGAAATCATGGTGACGGTCCATCCGCATATACTAGTGGTGGGTAAGGTTGGATCCTTTCCATTCTCATTTCTCGGACCTTCGACTGCTATATAGATACTTTCCGGATGGTTTTCATATAGAATCCTTTGCTGAGCAAGTAAGTCTGTATATTGATATAACATACAAAAATATCTGCCTTCAGACAGTTTTTCCTCCATCTGTGTTCTGGTATCTACAAATATATCATTTGCCAACAGACCTTCCTGTCCAAGTTCACGAAACATTTTAAGCCATTTTATATATTCCGGATCCGTATAACGATCATAGTATTCTCCATTTTTTTCCCATGGAATCGCCAGGAAATTCATTAGATATTTATCAAACGATACATTTCCTTCGTAATCAAAGTTATGTGCACCCACTGGAATCAGGGGTTTTCCATTCACCTTTGGAAACATCTTCGCTGCTTTTTCCACTGCCGTCTGAAAGCCCTGTGTCGTCGTCATATCCGGACTTCCAATCGCTTCATAGATATCTTTTCTGACTAAAAAGGTCTGGTTTGATCCTATGTTTTCATTTTCCACTACATCCTTAGCAGAAACAGCTGAGTTCGGATATTCGTATACATTTCCATCTTCTTTTGTATACCAGTTCGTTACGAGTGGATCTGCAACCTTCCAAAAATAGGGATCATACTGATCTGCAAGTTCATTGAGAGCATACACCATATCAGCATCAATCATTTCTTCAATCTGTGGCTCCCAGTATCCAATCGTAATCAAATCAGGTAGCGTATCTGAAGAAATAAGAGCATTTAACTTCTCTGTCTCATTTCCAATTGGTGTCACAAAGTTGATATTGACTCCGGTTTCTTCCGTAATGGTACTAGAAACAAGGTTCTCACCCCAAGGGGTTGCATACCAGGAATAGTTAATATACCAGTCAAGGGTAATTGGTTCTGATGCATATTTCTCCCATGCTGGTTCTACTCCATCTATTGCTTGTGTCGAAACGTTTTCTTGTCGCGTGTTCTGGCTTTGATTTGTACATGCAACCAGCACCAGACTAAGGCACAGACCGGCTGCCGTTATAATTCCTTTTTTTCCCAATTTGCTATTTTTCTTCATTTCCAATTCCCTTTCTTCAAAGGTTTTCTTATTCCTAGTCTATCATTTTTCTCTTTCATTTCCTATGGTTTTCTCCAGATAGCAGAATATGGGATAGTGGCAAAGAGTAAAAATCTTCTCCCTGCCTCTATCCCAAAAAAATTATAGATGTAACAAATACTGTTTTACTCCTTCACTGCGCCCGCTGAAATACTGCTGATAATATATTTTGAGAAAAATGCAAATACCAGCAAAATAGGAATGACGGAAATGGCAACAGCAAGATAAATCGCTCCCTGGTTAGCCTGAATATCGGTTGAGGCTCTCAATGTAGCCATCATAACAGGTAAGGTGAATTTATTGTTTTTATTCAAAATAATCATCGGAAGAAGATAGTTATTCCAATTTCCAATAAATGCCATAATACCCATTGTAGCAAGTCCAGGAGACATAATTGGAATTACAATTTTATGAAAAGAATAAAGCTCACCTGCTCCATCAATCCTTGCCGCCTCAATCAGGGATGGTGGTAAAACTGAAAGTACATACTGTCTTAAGAAAAAAACAGTACCGGGCGCTGCCATAGCCGGGACGATTAGCGGAATATAAGAATTTACCAGATGAAGCTTGGTACACAAATTATAAAACCCAATCAATCCAAGTTGCCCTGGAATCATCATGAAGACTAGAATTGTAATAAAAATAAATTTATTTCCTCTAAACTTGTACATAGCCAGTCCATAGGCTGTCAACGCCGAGAAATATGCCGTCAGCAACGTTGCCGGAACGGCTACAATCACACTGTTTCTCATTCCGATAAAGGGGTTGAAATAGTCAAATACAGTATTCCAGTTCTCTTTCAAATGAATACTTGGAATTAAGGTGAAGGATCTTGATATTTCAACACCACTTCGCGTTGCATTCACGATCATAAGAAGAAACGGAAAAAAACAGGCAGCCCCAAGCAATATTAATAGAAAATAAAGTATTCTTTTTTTAATTCGATATCCTACTCCATTCATATTGTTTAGTCCTCCTTCCTGTTAAATACCTTGAGTTGTACAAGTGAAATCGATAAGATAATTAAAAACAGTACATAGGCGATAGAAGAAGCAAATCCGGTCTGCGTTGTACCCGCCTCAAATCCAAATTTATAAAGATACATTACCGATGTTTGAACAGAAGTATAAGCTGCACTTGTTTTTTCTGCCATAAGATATGGCAAATCGAACATCTGCAATCCACCAATTAATGATGTGATTGCTACATATAGCATAATTGGTTTTAGCAAAGGTAGTGTTATTTTTCCAAATATTGTCCATCTATTTGCCCCATCAATTGCTGCTGCCTCAAAGTAATCTTTCGAAATACCCTGTACCCCAGCCATGAGCATAATAAAGGAATTACCAAACCACATCCAGGTCTGTATTATGGACACCGTAGAGCCCGCATATGACGCAGATCCCAGCCAATCGATTGGATTATAAGACTGTCCAAAAAACCGATATAGCTGATTAATCATCTGATTAACAGTTCCATATCTCCAGTCCAATAAGGTTTTAAACAAAAAAGCTACAGAAGTTGCCGCTATTAAATTAGGCAGATAATATACAACCCTGAACACTGCCAACCCATACATTTTGTATTTTACATCACTAAAGATAATCATAAGTAAAAATGCAAGTCCAAGCTGCAGTATAATATTAAGACCCCAGATTTGGACGGTATTACCTAGTGCCCGCCAGAAAAACTTGTCTGTTACTACTCTGATATAGTTATCCAGCCATACAATGGATACCTTCCCAATTCCTGCGATCTTTGCATTTGTAAAGCTCAGATACAAAGTACGTAATACTGGGTAAACACTGAAAATGAGGAAGACAATACAAAATGGAAGTACAAAAACATACCCCGTATTATTATAGTTTCTCACTCTGTTTTTCTTTTTCTCCATAATAAATTATGTCCTTTCAGCCTTAGTGTTACCAAAACAAGCTACAGCGATAAAAATCGCTTCCCTTGTCATGAATTAAAAACCGTATGGCCCGCATAAGCGGACCACAGGCGGTTTTAATTTTGCTATGAATTGTTATCTGTTTACTGTAATTTCCGGATAAGTAGATTCCACTACATCATAGAATTCGTTGATTGCATCTTCTTTTGTTTTTTCACCGGTCTTAATTGCTGAGATTGCAAGTCCCCATGCATCACCAATTGCTTTGTCATATCTGGTTACTTTTGAATAGTCAATTCCTTTTGCTTGTTCCAGCCAGAAGGAATATAATTTTTCGCCACCATATACTTCATTTGCATCATCTTTATGTTGTTCTAATACTGAGAGCAAAGAAACTGTATCGCCTTCAGAGAAATCGATCCACCAGTTTGCAGTGTCTTCATTCAGTGTACAGAATTTTACAAACTCCCATGCCTGTTCTTTTTTGGTTGACTGGGAAGATACCCCAATATAAGTACCACCACCAAACCCATAAGAAGGTCCTGTACATACGCCCCATAAACCAGAAGTTTCCTTCACATTATCT
>CANRNK010000050.1 GCA_947631985.1 uncultured Lachnospiraceae bacterium
ATAAAATCGAACTACTCATTTCTCAACTACAAGAAAGGAAAATGTGCCCTATTTATGAAAAAACTGATTCTTGCCTCCTCTTCCCCACGTAGAAAAGAACTATTAGAACAAATCGGAATCGCCTTTACGGTTCTCCCTGCAAACGGAGATGAACGAATCGAAAGTAATGATCCCGAAACCGTTGTACGCTCCCTTTCTCATCAAAAAGCATTGGAAGTCGTCTCAAACAACAACTTTTCCGAACCCTCCCTGGTCCTTGGAGCAGACACTGTAGTAGCCTATAACGGTCAGATTCTCGGCAAGCCTAAAAACGAAGCCGATGCTTCTAAAATGCTATCTACACTACAGGGGAATACACATTGCGTCTTTACGGGGCTCACATTCATTGATACGACGACGCATTTAGTGACAACCTACTGTTGTAAAACAGAAGTGACTGTTTCTCCTATGAGCGAGGTTGAAATCAAAGCATATCTTCACACTGGCGAACCAATGGATAAAGCAGGTGCTTATGCAATACAAGGGTTCTTTGCCGCTTTTATAGAAAAAATTCAAGGAGATTATACAAATGTGGTAGGGCTTCCACTTCCTCTTGTTTATCAGCATTTAAAAAACGCAACCAGTTAATGTGGTTGCGTTTTTTTTAATAATTCATAGTTTTAAAATTACTTTTTTTATTAGGAACGCTTTTATCTTAGACGATCCATTTCTTCGTAGTTCTTGGAAAAAGCAGTTTCTGTTTCTGCCATAACAGCATTCGGACCAAAGCGGAACACGAATTTTAGTAGAATCGGTGTGATAATTGTTGTGACAACCACTACAATAATAACAGGTCCAAGGAAGACACTTCCGAGTAGCCCAAGCGCTGCACCCTTGCTGGCTACAATCAGTGCAACTTCTCCCCTCGAAACCATTCCAATTCCAATTCGTATTGCCTGATAATTTTTATAATGACAAAACTTAGCACCTAATCCACAACCTATTACTTTGGTCAAAATTGCAATGACCGCAAGTAATACTGCATACAAGACAATTGTTCCATTCATTTTAGGCAACACCACTTTGAGTCCCACACTGGCAAAAAACAAAGGAGACAAATATAAATAGGAAAGAACATCAAATTTCGAAGCAACATATTGTGACTTTTGCGTACTTGAAATAATCAAACCTGCAATGAACGCTCCTGTAATATCGGCCACGCCAAAAAAATGTTCTGCTACATAAGACATAAAAAGACAGAATACAAATGCAACAATCGTATACCGATGTAACGGTCTTTCTGTTGATTCACTCCACATCTTATAAAATTTAAAAAATAGAATTCCGATTACCAATGCAAATACAAAGAATAAAACAATCTTGAATAATACAACTGCAACGTTAACTGAAGTATCTGCCATAGAAGTAATGACCGTCAGTGCAATAATTCCAATGATATCATCAATAATGGCTGCTCCCAGGATTGCATTTCCCGATCTCGTCTTTAATTTCCCTAGTTCTTTTAACGTTTCTACTGTAATGCTAACAGAAGTCGCTGTCAGGATGACCCCAACAAACATATTCTGCAGAAAAATACTTCCAGTTGCATCGGATGCCATTTTTGTTGGATCATTAAATAATTTTGTGATCAGATATCCACCTGCAAGTGGTACCACAACACCTATGATCGCAATTACAAGCGAAGCTTTTCCACTTTTCTTTAATTCCGTCACATCCGTCTCAAGTCCAGCACAGAACATAAGCACAATAACCCCAATCTCTGCACCTGATTGAATAAAACTGGTTTCCTGTATAATATTCAGGCATGCTGGTCCAAATAAAAGTCCAGCAAGAAGTGCACCCACGACCTGAGGCATTTTGAATTTCTTGGTAACAAGTCCAAGCACTTTTGTTGTAAGTAAAATAATTGCTAAATCCAGAATAAAATTATAACTTTCCATCCCTACTCCTATCCATATCTCAATTCGGTATACTCTTGTACCAAAAACAACTCTAACCGATGTCAAATTTACCACTTTCAGTCTATCTTTTCAAGCTTTATTTTGTTCTGATTCATATAAAGTAGGAATGCCTCTATATCCATTCTCACATAATAGAATCTGCATGCTTTCACTCTTGTAGATTCGTTTTATTTCATTTATAATGAATTGAATCGATTCAGGATAACGCACAATAAGGAGGGAATTGGGATATGTTAAAAGAATTTAAAGAATTTGCCTTAAAAGGAAATGTTGTTGATCTGGCTGTTGGTGTTATTATTGGTGGTGCATTTGGCAAGATTGTCACTTCACTTGTGAATGATATCATCATGCCATTGATTGGCGTTTTACTTGGTGGAATGAATTTTGCGGATTTAAAGATAGTATTTACACCTGCACAGGGAGATATTGCTGAAGTTGCTTTTCGCTACGGTGCTTTTTTCCAGACTTTGCTTGATTTTCTAATCATTGCATTTTCCATTTTTCTTATGATTAAGATGTTAAATAAATTCAAGAAAAAAGAAGCTGAAGTGGTTGTCGCTCCACCAGCACCGACTTCTGAGGAACTCCTTTTGACAGAAATCAGAGATTTATTAAAAGAAAAATAAAGACAAAAATATCCCGGGGCTTCTCTCCCCGGGATTCTTTTATCTTACATCTTTTCTATTCTATCTTTTATTCTCTATCTGTCATCTTCGATCTGGCACAAGCAAATCTGTGCTTCACAATCATAATAAAAATGAAGTTCTTCTTCCATCTCATACACACCAATGATTGCTTCTATCGGCCCTTCTTCCTTCAATATACTTGTTACGCAGTTCTTTGTCCTCTGAAATCTCTCTGGTCTAAAAAGCGAAACCGTTTCATTTTCCATAATCGCGCAGTAAATCATATCAGATTCTACCAGATCCTGGAACATATGACTTCCAAAGGATAGTTCTGGCTGATAGCCAGCTTTGCTATATGCCATTTCACAAATAATACAAAACTCACTCATATTTGAAAAAACAACTGGCACCCCAAGTTCTGGTGAGGAAGTTCCAATTCTCCCTGGAACGATCAGCATCATATTCTTATTTTTATTTTTATAATGTTGATTGATTCTTCCAATTGCATGTGCAATATCATACTTTTTCTGGTAAGGGTACTGGTAGTATTCATAGGAATCTATATAAACTACCACATCTATTTTTTTGTGGATGGAACGCCCCATGCTATTGTTTTTCAAATACAAAACTAGATTCTTCTCATTTCTCTTTGATTGATCTGGCAATGTCACTGTTTCGCCTCCCAAACCAACCTGCAATGGCCTGCATTGTAATAAATTGAGAACAAAATTCTGATCTTCCGAAAAATTGACAGTATACTCAATGTCAACAGGGTAGGCATACTGCTCCTGTAACAAGGTTAGGATAGCGGATAACATTCTTGTGAACTCCACCTTGTTGCTAAGACCTTTTAGGGATATGAAGAAAATCTGTTTGAACTGTCCACGTTCCAGAAAGATTGCTTCTGCATCCAGATCGTGTTCCAATAAAAGATTCCTTGTTCCCACTGGAAGCAAAGGCAAGATTTCATCCAATTCTTTTTCGCACATTTCGCCATGCTCCATATCCAACATTTCAATCTTATGTTGCGAATACCTATGCTTATCGGCTGAAGTCAGGTATAGCTGTGCATCTGGTTTCTCCAGGCTAATAAGCTTCGGATAATCTCCCTGTGTTCGATCCACCGCTTTTGTTCCAAGACCAAGGACCATTCTGAGCATTCCTGCATCCCTGGACATATTTTCATAGAGGCGATACGTACTAAAGGAATACCCTACACCCGCTGCACCCGGCATAAAAAAATTCCCATAATAAGTTCCCGAAACACGTTGCACAAGTAGCGCCATCTGTTCATCCCGTCCTTCCAGATTTCGCTTCGCACGATAAGTGAGTGCCGATTGGTTCATCGTACTGGCGTATACAATGCGAGCGGCCTCTTCAAATGCCTCAAGGCGCTCTTCCATACTTCCTGTATTCGTACAAAACAAAGAGTCATACTTGCCTGCAAATGCATTTCCAAATCCATCTTCCAGAATACTGCTTGACCTCACAATGATTGGGCTTTGCCCAAAATAATCCAGCATTCTTCGAAACTGGGCTCTGATGTCCTCTGGAAATCTCCCTTTTTTTAAAGCCTCTCCAAATTCTTCTGCAATGGTAAAGTATTCCTCTTTTGTTCTTTGACGAATTCTTAGCTCCCAGCAATTATTTTGGACGATATACGAATAAAACACATCCGAACCAACAAAAAAAGAATCATGGGACTCCAAATAGGGAAGGTAATTCGGGAGGTTGTTTTCCACCAATTTTCTTGCAAGTAACATTCCACAGGATTTCCCCCCTATCATACCAGTTCCAATCATTCTGTCCCTGATTGCAAAGTAGTCCTCCGGTGAAAAGTTTTGTTCTACCATTGTCCGAAGCTTTGCGTCGCGGGTCATGATGGTACGGCACATTGTTTTCATGAAATCAGATGGAAGCTCACCCGTAGCATACTTGACTCTTGCCTCTATAAAAAGCCGATCCCAACTGTCTGAATTCTGCTCACTTGCAATCGAGGTGGATTTATTTAAAATCGTGTAAAACTGACTGACGCTATATCCATCTGTCAAAGGTTTGAATTCCTTCGTTTCAGGATTAAATGAGTGTGGCTGGAACATTTTAGGTGCATATCGATTCCAGACTTTTAAAGGATGCACATAGATAGAATCTCCGTCTGAATAGACATCTAAAAATAATTGCGTGGTTTCCCTGATTTTTGCAATTGCTTCAAACGAGTGCCTGCCACGAATAATTGGGAAATATGCAACCGTATCAAGCTGAAATAAGAAGGGACAGGTTACTTTAAAAAAATTACTCATCATAAGATCTGCCGACCACGCAACCTGTAAATCCGAAAGGCAGTCAAATACATAAATTGCATCTTTTCCTTCCCGTTCAATGATATGATGAATTTCAACTGTAAAATTTTCAAATCGATGAGATAACTCAACCTGATAAACCACAACTCCTTCTTCTTCAATCATTGGCGTGATGGAAGAAAATCGAATATAAACCATTCTCCGCTTATCTAAAATTGCCTGTTTTGCAAGCAAAATCGCAAATTTTCTAAACTCTTCCAAATGATCTACCTGCCACACTACATTGTCTCCCAGCCTGACAAAGTCAAGTTCCTGATCCATCTGTGGAATTCCTGATTCTATTCTTTCAAATGCCGCCATTCGTCAAATCCTTCCCTTTCTCAACCATTCATTGCATCAAAAAACCAATATTTTATTCTGAGAAAAAATCTTTTATCCTCCAGATACTCTTTTTCCATGTTATTTCTAATTTCATAAAAAGGAATCACTTCACTCGCTTCTATTTCCTCGTCGAAATATCTTGCACGGCAGAAATTCTGGTGTAATTTTATAGAATCTGTTCTTTGATCACTTTTAAAACCAGCAAGAATCAATGCCATTAATTCTGTAGAGGTTAGATTCCCATCCACTTCAATCTCACGAAGTGTTAAAATTCTGCTCATCTGCCTGACTTCTGCAAGTATCTTTTCTTTTGCAGACAGCTTCTGGTATACGATTCGTCTTCGGTCAAGCTGCATGCGATAAGCTATGGTTGTAATCACCATACCAATCAGGACAAATGAAAGACCAATCAGGAATGCAGATTTCATCGTTTTCGCAAATTGATCTCTTGCCCTCATTTCCTGTTCTTGCAGTTCTAGTTCTTCTATCTGGCTCAATTCTTGCTTTTCATGATAAAAAGATTGGGGAGAGGTATGCACATTTCGTTCTTCTTGTTTTTGATTTCCTAACGTAAGCATAGTGGAATAGTCTGATGGTGTTGCCTCGAATGGCACCCAACCAACTCCCGAAAAATAAACTTCACACCAGGCATGCGCATGTACGCCTTTCACCTCCAGTTCCCGTTTTGTCTCATCTGGCTGGTAACAGGCAAACCCTTCTACATATCTGGCCGGAATCCCCTGTGTTCTACACATAACTGCCATGGCTGACGCAAAATAAGTACAATATCCAGTTTTTGACTCAAACAAAAAATGATCCACGCTATCTTCCTCAGGATCTGTCTTCGTAACAGATGTCGTATATTGATACTTCCTCAAATATTGTGTGATTGCTCTGCATTGCTCCAGCCTGCTCTTTGTCCCACGGCAAATCTCTTGTGTAAGTTCAAATACTTTTTCCGGTACACTTGCAGGTAGGGAGATGTATTCCTCCTCAATCTTTTTCTGGCGTTTTCTAAATGTTTCCGAAAGGTCTGCAAACGTTTTTTTCACTTCCAATTTTCCATAAAGACTTCCCATTTGAGAGTTTTTACTTTTTTCCTGCTCGTACAGGTTTTCCAGATCAAAATAGTCCACTGGGTCCTGTGCGGAACTTATCGTATCACTTTGCATTAGGATATTGGCGAACCCTTCATCCTCGTATGGAATTGACAGAAAAGACACCTTATATTCTGTTCCTTTTCCATACCCTTTTTGAAAAAATAAATTTGGTTCGGTAAGTAACATTTTTTCCTTTTGTTCTCCCTCTATGAAATAGGTTTTCAAAGGATAAAACAAGCTTTTCGTATCAATCTCTATGAACGTAATTGACCAGGTGGTGGGATTTACAACCTGTCTGATTTCTTCCTCTGTAAGGCTGCTTTTCGAAAGCGCATAGAGCAGTTCCAGATAGTCCAGTTTGTACTCCTCAATTCCCAAATCTTCATCCTGTTTTGCAATTGTCCATCCTCTCCCTGTATATTCTTGGTATACACTTCCCGTCAGATAGGCAAATGGATTTTGATCTGATTTAATTCTAAGCCATGTTTTATCGTTAGAACTTCCAATACTTCCTCCAAGTGTGGCATCCTCTGAATATCCAATTTCACTCACTGAAAAATTAGGATCCTCTTTTCCTAACGAATACATCAGATTTAGATACCATGATTCCACTGTCTGCTGCAGTGTGGAAGCAGTTTCCATAACAAACTCCCATTTTACAGGTTCTTGTTTCATTGGAAAAGCTGCCGGAATCATGACCGCAAGCAGACAAAAGGGGAGCAGATAATATTTCCCCGGTCGCTTCGCAATCAATTCTATCAAATTCATTTCCACAAGAAAAAGCACGCATGCAATCGAACTTGTGTGTACTTTTTTCTCACTTATCACCATTATAATCATTGAGACACTAAGAATTACGGTGATCATCAAATTCCATCGTCTGTATTTTATCAGAATAGAAAAAAGAAAAAACAAAAAAAGGAATAGCAAAAAAGCAAGAACCAAAGCATAGAAGCCATCCTCAGTTTTATCCCGCAAGGGCTCTGCTAAGAGGAATTTTCTCATCCCCTTCAGGAATAGTTCCAACGTAAACTGCGCTACCCAATTAACAATCAAAAAAAAGACCACAAGCCCAGCTGTAAGATAAAATAAAATAGGCTGACTTTTATTGTTTCTATAGAATAAAAAAAATAAAATAAAAAAAACGCACAAAATAACAATTGTTATTCTATGCATTCCTATTTGCAAGAATTCATCCGCAAAAAATAATGCTGTCAGGGAATACAGCATGATCATAATCATACGATATAGCTCTTCTAAACTCGAAAATAGTCTGATCTCCTGTTTCATTTATGAATCCTTACTCTGCGTTTTCCCGTATAGAATCTCTATATCCTCTTCCGGATGAATGATATAGGTTATTATTCCTGCGTCTTTTAATACCTGGAGCATACCGTTTTGCATTTCTTCTTCCAAAATTCCAAAATAAAAGAGCGTTACTGCAAACTGGTTTTTAGAAATTGTAAGAAGGCATTCCATCAAAGCCAGATTCATCGTTCCAGTCACGAGAATCACATTACCAGTATTCTGCATGGAGTGGATGAGTCTCTCTCGCATGAGTTCCTCTATTCCACATACTTTTCGAAATGTAACTTCTGTTGTAAATCCATAATAAAACTCAAAGCTTCTCTCATCTGCGATCACTCTGTCATGATACCCTTCCTCCTGGCAACAGACATGAATTGAGGTCTTCCCCATTAAAAACTGACTGATAATTGCAAGCGTCATTTCAATAATATTATCCTCAAGGGCAATTTGCATTCTACCTTCTCTTTGCGTTTTTTGAAGATCCATAAAAAGATAGGGTTGCGGTTCCTCCAGTTCAATCTGTTTACGCGTCAGTAATTCAGATTTTTTAGCAGAAGCTTTCCAGTGAATCTGTTTGCGATTATCTCCTGGTATATATTTTCTAAGTTCAGGATCGTAGACTTCATTGTTCCCCTTTTTTATTTTTCTAATCCGATTATTATCATCATTCCACTGTAAGAGATTCAATTTGTGGATCGTAACAATTCTGGGACTCACAATGATTTTCAATTTGCTCATAAGCGGATAGCGAATGGTAAAAAAATATAAAAAATCTTTAATTTCAATTTTTTTGATACCAGCCTCAAATGTACCTCTGAAGTCAGCGCAAAGGAATCCCTCCAGAGACAGGGAGGATTTTGGTTGTATTTCAAAAGAAGAAATTTCATTTGGCATAAAGATATGTGAGAAATCATCAAAATATTCTGGTTTCAGACTTGTGTAAGTGTAGTAGTCCTCATTTGCAAGTATGCTCTCGTAAGGCACAAGCATCTTCTTAATCAGCCTGATCTGGTCTATTTTTTGATGAACCCGGAATCTCGCATAAACAAGAAGGGTATAAGCCAGACAGAATACTGGTAGCAATAAGATAAAATAAAATAATAAATAAGGAACACTTCCTCCATAAAAACTGACAAATACGGTTGTTAAAAAAAGCAAAGAAAGATAGATTAAATGATTTTTTTTCACGCTCATCCTATCTGCGTGATTTAACACGCATACAATCAGTCATTCAGGTAAGAACCGGAATCCTGACTTCCTTTAAGATGTCTCCAAGGATTTGTTCCGCTGTATAGGCATTGATTCTGCCTTCCTGTGAGATTAAAAATCGATGTGGTAATACGAAAGGTGCAAGGTAAAGTATATCTTCCGGTATCACAAACTCCCTGCCCTGCAAATATGCATATGCCTGAGATGCTTTGATTAACATAATCGTAGCTCTTGGGCTTGCTCCAAGTGATAATCTTAGACTTTTACGAGTGCGATTCATAATTTCAATCACATATTCAATCAAATCTTCCTGTACATAAATCTCTTCTACTTCTCGCATCATGCACAGAACTTCTTCTTTTGTAACAACAGCTTCGACCTCAGTTTTTCCCTCTTCTCGTTTTGATAGTTTATATTGAATGATACTTTTTTCCTGTTTATCATCTGGATAGCCAATTCTAAGTTTCATCATAAAACGATCCAGTTGTGCCTCTGGTAACTGATAGGTTCCAAGGCTGTCGATTGGATTCTGAGTCGCAATCACCATAAATGGTTTCGGGAGCGGATATGTCACTGCGTCAACCGTCACCTGATGCTCTTCCATGGCTTCTAGCAGACTTGCCTGCGTCTTTGGGGAGGTCCGATTGATTTCATCTCCAAGTATAATATGATTCATAACAGCTCCTTTTACGAACTCAAATTCCGAATGCTTCATATTATATACGTTCAGTCCTGTGATATCACTTGGCAGCGTATCAGGCGTAAACTGAATTCTTGTGAATCCACAATCTATTGTATTGGCAAGTGTTTTGGCAAGCGTCGTCTTCCCGACTCCTGGCACATCTTCAAGCAAAACATGTCCCCCTGCTAGAAGTGTGGCAACCACTAGTTCGACAACTTCTGATTTCCCAATAATAATTCGTTCAATATTTGCAATCATTCTTTCAGCCTTTTGTCTATCCATCGTTACCCCTTGTCTATTCATTGTGCAGTGAGATGTACTCCATTAATTCCTCCAGATATTTTTGCCCAATCTGACTTAATACATTGCTTCTTAACGTAATATACCCAATTTTCATTCTGGTATCAGTCTGTAATAATATAGCCCGATAATCTCCCCCGTTTAGCTCTTCGCAGATAATACCGGAACACAGCGTATACCCTGATAATCCCACCATCAGATTTAACATGGTAGCTCGATCACAGGCTTTGATTGTTTTTTTATAATCATAAGTACTTAAAACTTCTTCTGCAAAATAAAAGGAATTATATTCTCCCTGTTCAAACGACAGACAGGGAAAGGGTTCTAGTTCTTCTAATAAAATACTCCCTTGGCCCGAAAGTGGATGGTCCTTATGCAGATAAACATAAGCTCTGCACTGCATCAGTTCATGAAAAACCAGAAGTTCATTCCTTAATAGCTTTTGTAATACTTTTTCGTTAAATTCATTCAGATATAAAATACCAATTTCGCTTTTTCCACTACTCACATCATGAATCACGTCATAAGTTCTGGTTTCTCTGATTGCAAACTCATATTCTTCCATACTAAAACTTTTCACCATTTCAACAAATGCCTTTACAGCAAACGAATAGTGCTGCGTTGAAACACCGAACTTTTTCTTAATGACCTGATTATTACAGAACTTGTCTTCTAATAAATCCACCTGGTTCATAATTTGTCTTGCATAGCTTAAAAACTCACTCCCCTCAGGTGTAATATGAACTCCCTTTGAGGTTCTGGAAAACAAAGAAATCTGCATTTCAGATTCTAGTTCCTTGACCGCCGCCGACAGACTCGGCTGTGAAACAAATAACTTCTTTGCTGCTTCATTCATGGAACCCGTGTTGGCAACCATGAGTGCATATTTTAACTGCTGTAATGTCATTTTAATAACCAAGCCTCTCATGCTCTTTATTCTACTGTATCATACTTTAGATTTATTTTATGCTTTTTCAGACTTTCTGTAAATAGTCAGGACTCCTGTTTTGCTACTTTTATTAAATCGAAGTTATCTCTTCAATACTATATGCTCAAAAAAAAGCCGTATTCCAAGATTGGAATACAGCTTTTTTTGTTTACTATTAGATTCTAGCTACGCCTGTTTCTCTTGCAGCCTGTGCAACTGCTTTCGCAACTGCCTGTGCAACTCCTTCATCAAAAGGACTTGGAATAATATAGTCTGCACAAAGTTTATCTTCTGTTACAAATGCAGCAATTGCTTTTGCAGCTGCAATTTTCATTTCATCATTGATATCACTTGCTCTTGCATCAAGCGCTCCTCTGAAAATTCCAGGGAATGCAAGTACATTGTTGATCTGATTTGGGAAATCACTTCTTCCGGTTCCAACTACTGCAGCTCCTGCAGCCTTTGCAATATCAGGCATGATTTCTGGAGTTGGGTTTGCCATTGGGAAGATAATTGGATTTGGATTCATGCTCTGAACCATTTCTGGTGTAACACATCCAGGTGCGGAAACCCCAATAAATACATCTGCTCCCTTAAGTACTTCTTCAAGTGTTCCTTTGCGAGATTCATGATTGGTGATTTCAGCCATTTCAATTTTCTCATCATTCAGTCCGTCTCTACCTTTATAGATTGCACCCTGTCTGTCACAAAGAACAACGTCTTTAAGTCCCATGGAAATCAAAAGTCTGATAATTGCGATTCCGGCAGCGCCTGCACCACTTGTTACAACTCTGATTTCTTCCAGTTTTTTGCCTGTTAATTTTAATGCATTTAACATTGCAGCAAGACATACAACAGCCGTTCCGTGCTGATCATCATGGAAAATCGGAATATCACAGCATTCTTTCAGCTGACGTTCAATTTCAAAACATCTTGGTGCTGAAATATCTTCCAGGTTAATTCCACCGAAGCTTCCTGCTAATAAGCGTACTGTATTTACAATATCATCTACTTCTTTTGAACGAATACAAAGAGGAATCGCATCTACATCTCCAAAAGCTTTGAAGAGAGCACATTTTCCTTCCATAACTGGCATTCCAGCTTCAGGACCGATATCTCCAAGTCCTAATACTGCAGTCCCATCTGTAACAACTGCAACAAGGTTAGATCTTCTTGTTAACTCATAGCTTAAATTTACGTCTTTTTGAATTTCAAGACATGGCTGTGCAACGCCTGGTGTATATGCAAGGGAAAGATCTTCTTTATTATTCAGTGGGGAACGTGTAATAACCTCAATCTTACCTTTCCACTCTTTGTGTAGTTTTAATGACTCTGCTGCATAATCCATTTTTTATTCCATCCTTTCCATTTCATCTTTTATTTTTTGGTGTAAGCGTTATGCCTCACACAGAACAAACTTTTTTATTACATTGCAAGATCTTTGATGAGTTCTTTTAAGGTATCCGCACTTGCCTGAAGGCTTACCTCTTCTTCTGGAAGCAGAGGTGGGTTGATAACGTCTATAATTCCATTTTTTCCAATAATTGCTGGTAAGCTCAAGCAAACATCATTAATCCCATAATGATTATGAATCATAGTGGAAACTGCCAGAACGGAATTCGTATCACGCATAATACAATCACAAATACGGCATACTGACAGTGCAATCGCATAGTAAGTAGCTCCTTTGAGTCCTATTACTTTTGAGCCTGAAGTTCTCATTTCGTTTGCAATTTCATCAAGGTTCATTTGCATTTTAATTCCAAGTGTATCACAGTAGGTATTCATTTCCATCCCTGATATTGTAATTAAAGACCATGGAACAACTGATGAATCACCATGTTCACCGAGTACATATCCATGTACATTCTTAGGGTTAATATTTGCGTTCTCTGCTATGATTGAACGCAAACGTGCTGAATCCAACATCGTTCCAGAACCGATTACCTGATGATCAGGCAGACCTGTTACTTGTAAGAAAGTATATGTCATAATATCAACCGGATTACTTACAATCACATAAACTGCATCTGGTGCTGCACTCACTAGTTTTGGTGCAATTTCCTTCATCAAGTTTACATTATTCTGTGCAAGGTCAAGTCTTGACTGACCTGGCTTTCTTGGGATTCCTGATGTAATTACAACAATATCAGATTCCTTTGCATCTTCGAAATCCCCAGCATATATATCAACTGGTGGGCAAAGTGCTGTGCCCTGGAGAATATCCATTGCTTCTCCTTCAGCTTTTCCTTTGTTAATATCAATTAAAACTATTTCTGATGCCATACCATCAATTGTAAGAGTATAGGCAATAGATGCACCTACATTACCCGCACCAACGATTGAAATTTTCTTTCTCATATAAAACCCAACTTTCCATAATATTTTTTGCCTCAAAACAATGAGATTATACCTTCATATTAAAATAAATGCAAGTAAAATCTCAGTATGTTTGTTAATTATTTCACGTGGTTTTTATCAATTTTAATCGATTGGCTAAAACAGGTCTCGTTTCCATCCATATACTTCCAAGTCAACGCTTCCATCCACAACCAGGATTCCTTCTTGTTCAAGTAATCCAATCTGCTGATTCTCTCCCCCAAATGCGAAGGCTTTTGATACCTGTCCAAATCGATTGACCACACGAAAACAGGGGATTTCATCTGGGTTTGGATTTTGATGTAATGCATATCCTACTACTCTTGCATATTTTTTATTTCCAACAAGACTGGCAATCTGTCCATACGTTGCAACCTGTCCATAAGGAATCTGCTTCACAATTTCATATATTTTATCAAACACCGAATTTTTTTGTTCCATTATTTCCTCAATCTACTTATTTCCTTTACTAACGTACAACAGTTTCCTATCACCACAACACTTTCATACTCTTGCAATTTCCCTTATTCCGTAGAATTGGGTATTTCATATTTTTTATTGTAAATCAATTCCACTTCTTCCTTCTCTAGTGGCTTGCAAAACAGATAGCCCTGTATTGTATCACATCCACTAATTTGAAGTCTTTTGAATTTGTCCCACTCTTCAATTCCTTCTGCAACGATGCTTAATTGCAGACTGTGGACCAGTTGAATCAGACTATTGATTACCGTACTATCCTCCAGGTTTAAGAACTTATCATTAATGGACTTGTCCAATTTGACTGTGTCAACTGGAATATAAGTCAGGTAGTTCAAAGAAGAATACCCCGTTCCAAAATCATCCAACGCAATTCTAAACCCATGGCTCTTTAACTGGTTCAGAAACTCCATTGTCTGTAGATTGTTTTCAAGCAGAATCCCCTCTGTGATTTCTATTTCTATGTAGTTTGATGAGATTCCATTTTCCTGCAAGTGCTGACATAAAAAAGAAATATAGTCCCGGTCTCTTAACTGTTTGCTGGAATAGTTAATGCCAACAGGTTTTTCAGAAAACCCCATTTCTTTCCATTCTGCAATCTGCCTGATTACTGTTTTGGCAACCCATCTGCCAATTTCTAAAATCTGACCTGTTTCCTCTGCAATTGGAATAAATATCGCTGGACTGATCTTATGGTGTTTCATGCGAAGCAATGCTTCATATCCTGATATTTCACCTGTCTTAACATCGACCTGCGGCTGGTATACCAATTTGAAACCATCCTCCATAACAGCCTGTCTCAGAATATATTCTATCTCTTTCTTGGTCTGAACCTGCTTCTTCATATCTGCATGATAGTAGACGCAGTTATTCTTGCCATTGTGTTTCACTTCATACATTGCTGTATCTGCGTTCATAATTAACTGATTGATATCCTTACTATCCTCAGGAAATCTTGTGATTCCCATACTATAATGGATATAATTCTCCATTCCATCAATATCAAAACAAGCCTCAAAACATATTCTGAGACGTTCCATATAATTCTCAACCAGTGAAGTGCCCTCTTCCTCGGAGATCAAAATTAAAAATTCATCCCCGCCCAGTCTTGCCGCAAGCAAATGGTGATCAGAAAGGCTTCGCAGTCTATCAGCAATCTGTTTTAAAAGCTCATCTCCATACACATGACCAAGTGTATCATTGACACTCTTAAAATCATCAATATCAAATAATAAAACTGCCCCTTTTGCACCAGAATCAAGCTGCTCTTGTAGCTTTGTCATAAACCTCACACGATTTGGAAGCCCTGTAAGGTAATCATGATAGGCAAGATAATCAATATATTCTTCCCTTTTCTTGCTAATCGTTATATCCAGAAAAATACCAAAAATCATGTTGACCTTATCCTCTGATTCTTCGAAACTTTTTCCCCGAATCAGAATCCACCTCGTATGTCCTTCCCTGTCCAACGTTGGTGCTTCAATATAGATTTCTTCCTGTCCGTGATATAGATAATTTCGAATATCCTGAATGATTTTTGCCCGATACTCTTCATCCACAAGTGTTTTTAGAATCTCATACACATTTCCCTGGAGAGCAATCTCTCTTCCAACGATATCAAGGAATGATTCTGAAATTTCAACCTGTTCTGTCTCCAGATTCAGTTCCCAGACAGCACTATTGGTTCCTTTGATTGCAAGTTCATATTTTTTGTAAAGCTCATTTACTTTTTGAGAATTCAGTTCAACTGCCTCATACTGCTCTTTTAATTCTTCCTCAGAAGCTGTCAGTTCTTCATAGGTTGAAGTCAGTTCATCATGGCTTGTGCTTAAATCTCGTTGCATTCTCTTTAACTTCTTGTTTTCAAAGATCAAAACAAGCACAAAAAGGGACAGAACCGTCATAATCCCAAGTGCTCCAAAAATATACAAACGATATTTTTCCAATGGATGGACTTTTTTATTGATTAAAATTGCTTCTTCTGGTATTTTCGATTCATCAATACCATATTTCTGGATTAGGTTATAGTCAAACATATAGTAATAAGGAGTTTCAGTAATCATCGGAATGGTATTGATCTCTTTTCCGTTCATGACTTCTATTGCTGTATTTGCTGCAACACTTGCCATCTCTTCATACGAAATCATTTTCCCGCCAAATAGTCCTTCCCCAACGCCTCCAACACTTGCTCTGAAAGGTGGAACTTTCGCATGCTTTTGCATGAATGCAAATTGATCCCTCAACTCAAGATACTGACCCGAATTATCCTGATTCATACTTAAAAAGAGTAAAATAGTCGATCTGTCAATCTGTTCTAACGTCAATGCAAAGTCCTCAAATGAGGTCATCGATATATTAAGGATAACAGGCTCAAG
>CANRNK010000051.1 GCA_947631985.1 uncultured Lachnospiraceae bacterium
AGGATTCTTTTTTTGTTATGAAAGAATTGATTTTGGGATAAATTGGCAGCAAGATCAGGTTTATAAATCCTGTTTCAGGTCTATGGATCATGTACAGGTCGATGGATCATATACAGGTCTATGGATCAGGGATTGACAAGATAGAAAAAAGAGAATATGATAAAAATACCTAGTGGGGGTATTTGGAGGATGGGAAATGGAAGAAAAGAGTTGTCATATTTATAAAGAAAGAACAGAGAAAGAAACGAAAGATCTGGTGAACAGATTGAGCAGGGTAGAAGGTCAGATTAGGGGTATTAAGGATATGGTGATAGAAGATCGTTATTGTGTAGATATCCTGACACAGGTATCAGCAGTGCAATCTGCACTGAATAGCTTCAATAAAGTCCTTCTTTCAAATCATATCAAGACTTGTGTGGTGGAAGATATTAAAAATGGTGAGGAAGAAGTTGTGGATGAGCTATGCAGGACAATCCAGAAATTAATGAAATAATGAGTGCTGCATGAATGCGGATGGGTATAGATAGAAATAGTAGTGTGAAATCAAAGATTGAAAAGTAGCAATAAAAATAGAATCCTTACAGGAAGGGAGACAGCAAAATGAGAAAGAATCAATACGAAATCACTGGAATGACATGTTCTGCCTGCTCTGCCCGTGTAGAAAAAACGGTTAGCCAGTTACAGGGAGTAAGCCAGGTTACTGTGAATTTACTGACGAACAGCATGAAAGTAGAATATGATGAAAGAGAATTAGACTCAGGAAAAATTATAGATGCCGTAACACGGATCGGATATGGCGCTGCCCAAAAAGGGGGGGGATTGCAAGGAAAAGCAGTTCAAATGGGAGCGAGTTCGGGAAAGTTAGCAGAAAATGCGAAAGCAGAATACCAGAACCAGACAGAAAAAACGATGGCAGGGATGAAAAAGAGAGTCTGGATTTCAGTTTTATTTTTAGTGCCACTTATGTATCTTGCAATGCACCATATGCTAAAGGAATGGTTTGGGATACCGGTTCCTTCCGTAATCAAAGATAATTTCCATGGCACAAAAAATGCCGTTCTATTTTCCTTTACACAGTTTTTACTGCTGATTCCGATTTTAGTCGTAAATGTAAGTTATTTTAAAATCGGATTTAAGACGTTGCTTCAGAAGAGTCCTAACATGGATTCCTTGATTGCGGTGGGTTCTTCGGCAGCGGTTTTATTTGGAGTTTTTGCAATCTACAGAATTGGGTATGGCTTGGGATATTCAGATTTCACCTTGGTGGATCACTATTTGGAAAATTTATATTTTGAATCCGCAGGTACGATTCTTACCCTTGTGACCGTAGGGAAGTACTTAGAGACCAAGTCAAAAGGAAAGACCTCGCTTGCAATTACAAAATTAATTGATATGGCACCAAAGACAGCATGGAAGGAAGAAAATGGACAGGTGATAGAAATTCCTGTCGAAGATCTGAAAAAAGATGATCTTTTTCAAATCAAACCTGGTGGCAGTTTTCCAGTGGATGGAATTATTATAGAAGGGAAAACGCTGGTGGACGAATCAGCCATAACAGGAGAGAGCATTCCGGTATTAAAAAATGTGGGAGATAAAATTGTGTCCGGAACGTTAAATCAGACAGGTTTCCTGCGATGCAAGGCAGAGAGAGTCGGCGAAGATACCACACTTTCCAGAATCATTGCTCTGGTAGAGGAGGCTTCGTCCAGCAAAGCTCCTATTGCGAAGCTTGCTGATAAAATAGCAGGTGTTTTTGTTCCGATTGTCATGGTACTGTCGCTTATCACTTTTGTAGCCTGGATGGTGGCGGGAAAGGGATTTGAATTTGCACTTGTATCTGCGATTGCGGTTCTCGTGATTTCCTGTCCATGTGCACTTGGATTGGCAACACCAGTCGCAATTATGGTGGGAACAGGAAAAGGAGCTGGACTTGGCATTCTGATCAAGTCAGGGGAAGCACTTCAAAATGTCAGCAACATTGAGATTGCTGTGTTCGACAAAACAGGAACCTTAACGCAGGGTAAACCAAAAGTAACGGATGAATACTTCCCGTTGGGAATGACCCAGACAGAATTTTATTCCATTGCTGCGGGAATGGAGAGCGCAAGTGAACATCCACTAGCCGATGCGGTGATTGCAGAAGCGAAAAGGCTTGCAATCCAGCCTATGTCTGTTAGCGAATTTGTTGCAGTTCCTGGAAAAGGAATGAAAGCAGACATAGAACAGTACCAGTATCTGGCTGGGAATGAAGCTTTGATGCAGGAATACAAGGTAGGGTTGCCGCTTGAAGTGAGCAACAAAATCAACCAATATGCAGAGGAAGGCAAGACCCCACTCTTGTTTGCTAAATTGTATCCCTCAGAAGATGCGTCAGTACAAGAGAAGCGCCTGGCACAGGAGAATCAGGAGCCACAAGAGACAGAACAAAAGGGAGAAATATTTGGAATCCTTGCAGTGGCAGATACAGTGAAGGAAACCAGTGAGCAGGCAATCGCTGAATTTAAAAAACTTGGTATTAGAACCATTATGCTCACAGGAGATAATGCAATCACTGCAAAAGCGATACAGAGAAAATTACAACTGGATGAAGTGATTGCCGAAGTTTTGCCAGACCAGAAGGAAGAACAAATAAGACTTTTGCAAAAAAAGGGTAAAAAAGTACTTATGATTGGAGATGGGATTAATGATGCACCAGCGCTCATGAGAGCAGATGTTGGCGTTGCCGTTGGGGCAGGAAGTGACATCGCAATAGAAAGTGCAGATATCATTCTGATGCATGATGACATCCTGGATGCTGTTACCATGGTAAGACTCGGAAAAGCAGTAATTCGAAATATTAAGGAAAATCTATTCTGGGCATTTTCCTACAATATCATTGGAATCCCCCTTGCGGCAGGACTTTTTTATCCCCTGTTTGGATGGCAGCTAAGTCCTATGTTTGGCGCAGCAGCGATGAGCTTTAGCAGTATTTTCGTGGTAAGCAATGCACTCAGACTTAGATTTTTCAAGGCAGAGACAACAAAAAAGAAAAACAACAATGAAGACAATGAAGAGAATGAAATGAAAAGGCAAGGTTTCATAGAAACCATTCAACAACCTGATTTACAAGCGACAAATAATCGCAGATGGGAGCTAACTATGAATCAACAGGAAACAATTTTAAAAATAGAAGGTATGATGTGTGAGCACTGTGTCAAAAGCGTTACAAAAGCACTCACCAAAATCCAGGGGGTAGACTCAGTCCAAGTTGACCTTACACAGAAAACAGCAACCGTACTTGCCAACCCAGACGTACCGCTATCGACACTAAACCAGGCAGTCGAAGACGCCGGATATACAATCATCCAACCATAGTGACAAATAACAAACAATAATACAACAAACAGCAATACAATAAACAGCAATACAATAAACAGCAATACAATGAACAGTAATACAATAAATAACAAAATGGGATACATCACGCATCATCAACCTAAAATACTAATTAGAGTAATAAAAATAGTACGATATCAATCCCCAAACGATACAAAATCATACCCCCTGACAACAACCTACACAGAGGGGGAAGGCAAAATGATTTTCGAATAGGAGTTTCTGGATTCGTCGGTACTTAGGCTCAGTTCTTTTGAGCCTTATGTACCGCTACGAATCCAATAAGCGAGAGCGACTCCGACTTCGGAAACATTTGCCTTCCCCCTCCCCTAAGTCTGGAGGGCTGACCCCTAAGTCTGGAGGGCTGACCCCTAAGTCTGGAGGGCTGACCCCTAGGTCTGGAGGGCTGACCCCTAGGTCTGGAAGGCTGAGGTGCATCTTGACAATTACAACCAATGTGATATGATTATCTGAATCATATTGAAACAAAAGCGATGATGGGAACAAGTAAGACTCAGAAAGCAAACAGAAAGCAACCGGTTGATGAGAGGTGCATGACAGACTGATTCCGAATACATCCTTAAGCTTCGTACCGAACACAAGAGAGGAAACCGACTTGTCAGTAGGCTGCGACGTTTTGCACACGTTACGGTGCCTGGGTATGCAATTTGTCTGAAATTATGATAGACGAGTTCCGTACCTTTTAAGGCAGACAATGTGAATTGTCTGTAAAGCAAGGTGGTAACACGAGATTCTAACCTCGTCCTTTCATAGTGAAGGATGGGGTTTTTTTAGTCTAATTCTATTTTTGGGAGGTAACAATTGAAATGAAAATTTACGAAGAACTTCAGGCAAGAGGTCTGATTGCACAGGTTACGGATGAGGAAGAAATCAAAGAGCTGATTAATAATGGGAAGGCAACTTTTTATATTGGATTTGACCCAACAGCAGACAGCCTGCATGTGGGACATTTTATGGCACTTTGCCTCATGAAAAGACTCCAGATGGCGGGGAATAAACCAATCGCACTAATCGGTGGTGGAACTGCAATGATTGGTGATCCATCTGGCAGAAGCGATATGAGACAGATGATGACAGATGAGACAATTGCACATAACTGTGAATGTTTCAAAAAGCAGATGAGTCGTTTTATTGATTTTTCTGAAGGAAAAGCACTTATGGTGAACAACGCGGACTGGCTTAAAAGCCTTAATTATGTGTCCTTGTTACAGGAAGTTGGTTCCCATTTTAGTGTAAATAGAATGTTGACAGCAGAATGTTACAAACAAAGAATGGAAAAGGGTCTTACCTTTTTGGAATTCAATTACATGATCATGCAAAGCTATGATTTTTATGAATTATTTCAAAAATATGGCTGTAATATGCAGTTCGGTGGAGACGACCAGTGGAGCAATATGTTGGGCGGAACAGAGCTGATTCGAAGAAAACTTGGAAAAAATGCATGCGCGATGACCATCACACTTCTTTTAAATTCTGAAGGGAAGAAAATGGGAAAAACACAGAGCGGTGCGGTATGGCTTGATCCAAATAAAACATCACCATTTGATTTTTACCAGTACTGGAGAAATGTGGCAGATGCGGATGTTCTAAAGTGTATTAGAATGCTGACCTTTTTACCAATGGAACAAATCAATGAAATGAATGATTGGGAGGGGAGTCAGTTGAATGGAGCCAAAGAAATTCTGGCATATGAATTGACGAAGCTTGTACATGGAGACATTGAGGCACAGAAGGCAGAGGCTTCTGCGAAAGCACTGTTTTCAACTGGAGTGGCAGAAAATATGCCAACCTGTGAATTGTCTGCAGATGACTTTGCAGAGGGCACGATTGATCTACTTACGCTTCTGGTCCGGGCAGAGCTTGCTTCATCTAAGTCTGATGCAAGAAGAGCTGTGGAACAAGGTGGTGTCATGATTGGAAGTGAGAAGGTAACAGATTTAAAGAAAACGCTTCAAATGACAGAGTTTAAGGATGAATTCATTCTGAAAAAAGGGAAAAAGAATTTCCGAAAGATCATAGTAATATAGTGGGAAAAGTCTGCTGGAGAAATCCCGACAGACGAAATCCATTTAGAAAATAAAAAAAGGAGAACTATGCAGGAAAACAACGTATTATTGGTTGGAGTCAACCTAAATAATAATAAGGATTTTGATCATTCCATGCTGGAACTGAAAAGTCTGGCAGAGGCTTGTGACATGAAAGTAACGGGAATGGTCATTCAAAACCTTCAGGCAATTTATCAGTCGCTTTATATTGGATCTGGTAAAGTGGAAGAAGTAAAGGAAGCCGCCAGATTGTCTGAAGCAGAAACGGTCATCTTCGATAACGCACTTTCTCCCACGCAACTACGCAATCTGACAAAAGAATTAGACTTGGAAGTTCTTGACAGAACCTCTCTGATTCTAGAAATTTTTTCAAATAGAGCGCAGACACGGGAAGCAAAGTTACAAGTAGAATCTGCGAGACTGCAGTATATGTTGCCAAGACTGTCTGGAATGCGTACGAACCTGGGTCGACAGGGCGGTGGTAGCGGTCGCATGAGTAACAAGGGAGCCGGTGAAAAAAAGATAGAGCTCGATAGACGAAGAATTGAAAATAGGATCAGTGAACTTCAAGATGAACTCGAAGAAATCACCAAGGAACGTGAGACACAGAGAAAACAGAGAATCAAATCTGGTATTCCAAGAGTTGCGTTGGTCGGGTATACCAATTCAGGGAAATCGACTTTGCTGAATGCAATGCTTGATACCTATGTCAAAGATGATACGAAGACGGTTCTTGAGAAAGATATGTTATTTGCAACGCTTGATACAACAGTACGGAAAATAACACCTAAGAATCACAAGCCATTTTTATTGTCGGATACGGTTGGTTTTATTGATCAATTGCCTCATAACTTAATCAAAGCGTTTCGATCCACGTTAGAAGAAGCAAAATATGCTGATTTATTGGTAGAAGTAATCGATTTTTCAGATGAACATTTTAAAGAGCATATTAAAGTGACGCAGGATACCTTGCAGGAAATTGAGGCAGGGGATATTCCGATTCTCTATGTTTATAACAAAGCGGATCTGATGATGGATGAAAAAGATCTTCCAACGATTAAGGATGGAAAAGTTTACCTGTCTGCAAAAAAGAAAATTGGTTTGGAAGAGCTAATCACAATGATAGAAAAAGTCCTGATGCAAAATCACATTTTGTGTGAGATGTTAATTCCTTACAATGAGGGTGGGATTCTTGCAGAATTACAGGAGAATGCAGAAATCAGGGAAATAGAGTATCTTGAAACGGGAAGTAGAATTATTGTCAACTGCAGGCAGGCACAGTATGACAAATATGCAGTCTATAGAATAAGCGAGGGGTAGGGTTACTAATATGGAAGCAACAACAGGGATAATTGGACGTGAGAACGGAAATCGGAAGCAATTTGGAATTAGTGGAAGTACCTTGAAAATGATCGCAATCATTACAATGCTGATTGACCATACCGCTGCTGTCCTCTTAGATAGAATCATCGTAGCAGATGGAATGGGAAATGGTATGCTTTATACGATCAATATGGTTATGAGATTGATTGGAAGACTGGGATTTCCCCTGTTCTGCTTTCTGCTCATTGAAGGATTTTTACACACAAAAAACAAAATGAAGTATGCCCTAAGACTTGGTGCATTCTGCTTTGTTTCAGAGATTCCGTTTGATCTTGCATTTTCAGGAAAAGTGTTTTATTGGGATTATCAGAACGTATTCTTTACTCTTTTGATTGGATTTCTTGTTTTATGTGTCATGAGTCTGATTGAAGAGAAAATCAAATTTAACGGAACGAAGGACAAAATTATAAAAAGCCTGTTATCTGTTTTGACAATTTTGCTGGGTATGTTTGTTGCATTCCTTCTGAAAACGGATTATTCGGCGGTAGGAGTCTTTACAATTGTAGTTATGTATGTGTTTCGCAATAAAAAGTTGATGGAAGCACTTATGGGATGTATTGTACTGACTTTAATGTCACTTGTCGAAATTACTTCTTTTTTTGTATTACTACCTATCAAATTTTATAACGGAACAAAGGGATGGAATATGAAATATTTCTTTTATTTCTTTTATCCTGTTCATCTTTTGATTTTGTATCTGATCAGTCACCTGATTGGGTACGGTGCTGTTATACTCAGGTAACGTACGACATAGGGTAACCTAGAAATTGGGAAGAGAATCTTCCGATACAATAAAAAACGATAAGAAACCCACACTCTCCGGAAGGATATTTCCAGAAGAGTATGGGTTTCTTTTTATCTTTAAAGGAGTTTACACGCGGGAGAATCCATATCCATTCACAATAGCATCTACTTTTTTACCTTCCTTGCATAAAGAACAGGAAGAAGGAGCGTAGGAATGATAGTCTGGAATATCGGCAGTTGTAAAAAGAGCGTTGATTGAGAAATCATATACTTTGTTAGCTGCACTGAAAATGGATGAGATACCTGCTAAATGTCCACCGTAATAATGAATTACATCAATTGCGGAGGAAACAGTCTTGCCGGTTGAAGCGGAGGCCATTAAGACGAGAACATGTTTGTCACGAATCATAGGTTGCATATTTTCACGAAAAATCAACTGGCCGTTCATCGCAAATTCAGGACTTGTAATATAAATTGTCTTATGGGCATTCATCGAAATAACACCAGCCTCCGTGAGATAGTTCGCAAGATAAGCACCAATCACCTCACAGCCATCCATACAGACGATGGTATCAACAATCGTGGAGGAAATGTAGCGTTCAGAAAGAGCCTTGGCAATTGCATTTGCTTCACTTTGTCTTGCTTTCATTAGGGACATATCGATATAATAATTAATATGAGAATTCGCAGTTACAAAGTGACCTGGAATCACTCTAAGTACAACATCTGGATACGTCTTAGATATAATTTTCTGGTAATACTCCATAAAACACCTCCATTAATTCAAAAATAGATTTATTTGTTGCGATTAACATATCAATATTATAAACTTTCACACAATAGATGACAAGAGATTTTGGATACTTTGTTTCTTTTTTTTTAATAAAATGATTCTAATTTTTTTAAAGAAAAGGAATTGACAAATCAGTTTACAGTGTTATATTAGAGATAGAACAACTAAAACAAGAAAACAACAAGGATCGTGTGATTGCAGACACGGAAATGAGGAGAATATGAATATAGCAAAATTTACACAAAAATCAATTCAGGCAGTAAATGCCTGTGAAAAGCTGGCGTATGAATACGGGAATCAGGAGATAGAACAGGAACACCTCTTGTATAGTCTTCTGACAGTAGAAGACAGTCTAATCTTAAAAATGATTGAAAAAATGGAAATCAACAAAGAGCATTTTACGAACAGAGCCAAGAATGCAATTGAAAAAAGAACAAAAGTGCAGGGGGGCCAGATTTATATGGGCCAGGCTTTGAATAAAGCGTTGCTTGGCGCAGAAGATGAGGCAAAGCAGATGGGGGACGAATATGTTTCGGTAGAGCATTTATTTCTCTCCTTATTACACCACCCAAATACAGCACTGAAAGAGATTTTTAGAGAATATGGGATTACCAGAGAACGTTTTTTTCAGGCCCTATCTACGGTTCGGGGAAATCAGCGGGTCACTAGCGACAATCCTGAGGCAACGTATGATACGCTGGAAAAGTACGGTCAGGATCTGGTTGAAAAAGCCAGAAACCAAAAGTTAGATCCTGTCATTGGAAGAGATCATGAAATCAGAAATATCGTTAGAATTCTATCGAGAAAAACCAAGAACAATCCGGTTCTGATTGGAGAACCTGGAGTTGGAAAAACGGCAGTGGTAGAAGGCCTGGCACAGAGAATCGTTCGTGGGGATGTTCCGCAGGGACTGAAAGATAAGAAAATTTTCTCGCTTGATATGGGAGCCCTGATTGCAGGAGCAAAATACAGAGGAGAGTTTGAAGAGAGGCTCAAAGCTGTCTTAGAAGATGTGAAAAATAGTGAAGGACAGATTATTCTCTTTATCGATGAATTACATACCATTGTCGGAGCAGGAAAAACAGAAGGTTCAATGGATGCAGGAAATATGCTAAAACCAATGCTTGCAAGAGGAGAACTCCACTGTATCGGTGCAACGACACTCGATGAGTATCGTAAATACATTGAAAAAGATGCTGCCTTGGAGAGAAGATTTCAACCTGTTATGGTAGCAGAGCCAAATGTGGAAGATACCATATCAATCCTGCGTGGTCTGAAGGAGAGATATGAGGTGTTTCATGGTGTTAAAATCATGGATAATGCATTGGTCAGTGCTGCAGTTTTATCCCACCGTTATATTTCTGACAGATTTCTCCCGGATAAAGCCATTGATCTGGTTGATGAAGCATGTGCTCTCATTAAGACAGAACTTGATACACTTCCGACAGAATTAGATGAGCTACAGCGAAAAGTCTTACAAATGGAAATCGAAGTAGCAGCCTTGAAAAAAGAAAATGACCGACTAAGTACGGAACGATTGGAAAGTCTTCAGAAGGAATTGGCCGAACAAAAAGAAATATTTAACAATAAAAAAGCACAGTGGGATAACGAGAAGGCTAGTGTTGAAAAGGTTTCAAAATTAAGAGAAGAGCTCGAACAGATTCACGACCAGATACAGATTGCACAAAGAGATGGGAATCTTGAAGTGGCGGCAGAGCTTAGTTATGGAAAACTCCCTTCCCTTCAAAAGCAGCTTGAAATAGAAGAAGACTTGATTAAAAAGGCTGATTTTTCTCTGGTACATGAAAGTGTTTCAGAGGAAGAAATTGCAAGAATTATCTCCAGATGGACTGGAATTCCAGTTGTAAAACTAACTGAAAGTGAAAGAAATAAAACATTACATCTGGGAGATGCGTTACATAAAAGAGTCATCGGGCAGGAAGAGGGAGTTACCAAGGTTTCGGAAGCGATTATGCGCTCTAAAGCTGGTATTAAAGATCCGACCAAGCCAATTGGATCGTTTTTGTTCTTAGGTCCAACAGGGGTTGGAAAAACGGAGCTTGCAAAGGCACTGGCGGCGACTCTTTTTGATGATGAAAGCAATCTGGTCAGGATTGATATGAGTGAGTATATGGAGAAATTCTCCGTCTCAAGGCTGATTGGGGCACCTCCGGGATATGTAGGATATGAAGAAGGAGGACAATTGACTGAGGCAGTCAGGAGAAAGCCTTATTGTGTTGTCCTATTTGATGAAATTGAAAAAGCCCATGCAGATGTATTTAATGTATTGCTACAGGTTCTTGATGATGGACGAATTACAGACTCACAGGGAAGAACAGTAGATTTTAAGAATACGATTTTGATCATGACTTCGAATATTGGTGCAAATCACCTTTTGGATGGAATCCAGGAAGATGGGACCATAGAAGAGGCGGTCGAAAAAACAGTGTTGAATGAATTGCACGGATATTTCAGACCAGAGTTCTTAAATCGACTGGACGAAATTATTCTTTTTAAGCCATTGACGAAGTCAGATATCGGGGGGATTATTCATCTGATCATTGCAGATCTGAACAGGCGACTGGAAGACAAGGAAATCCAGATCAGGTTATCGGAGGGAGCAACAAAATATATTATCGATAACGCGTATGATCCAAGCTTTGGAGCAAGACCTTTAAAGCGTTACATCCAGAAATATGTTGAAACACTGGTGGCCAAGATGATTCTGGGAGGAGAGGTTCCAGAAAATGGTGAAATTGTAATCGGATTAGATGAAAACAATCAATTGCAATGTATTGAAAAAAAAGCAGAAATGCCATAAGATGGAATCATAATAAGAGGCAAATGAAAGTTAATTGCAAAGGTACAGGAAAAGGTATTAGATAAGGGAGAGGAGATAAACTATGCTGCCAAAGGATCCCATCATTTTATTAGGATACATCAATACAAAGCTACGTGATTTTTATTCAAGTCTGGATCTCTTGTGTGATGACATGGAAGTATCAGAACAGGAATTGACCAAAACACTTGAGGATATAGGCTATCACTATGACAGAGGGCACAACCAGTTTGTATAAAGAATCCGACATTCAAATCAGGATAGGAGAAGACTCTTTTATTCTGCACAAAGGAGAAAGCATTTTTGATCTGCTTCTCAGACAGGAAAGGATTTTCCTGTCTTTTTGTGGTGGAAAGGGAAAGTGTGGAAGGTGCCGGATTAGGTTTCTACAAGGGATCGTCTACCCGTCCTCAGCAGACCGCATCTTTTTGACGGCAGAAGAAATCCGACGCGGAGTCAGACTGGCGTGTACTGCAAGACCCACAGGAGTCTGTCGGATTGAACTACTCCTGGAGGAGAAAAAAGAGAGTAAAATCATAAGTGGATATCAGTTGGATGAGTGGAAAACAAAGGGTGAAAACGAAAATTGGCCAAAGAATGTGATCGCAGTTGATATTGGAACCACCACCCTTGCGATGCAGTTAATCGATACCAGCTCGGGAGAAATTCTGGCACAATTTTGCAGGATGAATCCACAGAGAAGTTACGGACCGGATGTGATTTCCAGAATTGAAGCGGATACCAGAGGAGAAGGAGAACGTCTCAATCGCCTGATTCTAAGGGAAGTAGAGGCGGGAATTAAGGAGATGCTTTTACAATTGCAAGAACAAACGGTTGTCATTGCAATTGCAGGAAATACAACGATGCAGCATCTGTTTCTAGGGTTCTCTACGCGTTCCCTCGGGGAATATCCATTCCAGCCATTAGATCTTTCCAAAAAAGAGTTTGAGCTTTGCGGGATTCCAACTGTTTTTCTGCCGGGAATTTCAGCTTTTGTTGGTGCTGATATTGTTGCAGGAATTTATGCACTTAGGATGTGCCAAGCGTCAAAAGAAAAAAAGGCGACCTTATTAATTGATCTTGGAACGAATGGAGAAATGGCAATTGGAAATGGGGATAAACTTTTAGTCTGTGCAACGGCAGCAGGGCCTGCGTTTGAAGGAAGAGGAGCGGATTCACTGGAAGGAACAGACCGGATCAAATTGATTGCAACTCTTTTGGAGGAGGGTATTCTGGATGCAAGTGGGTTGCTTGCAGATCCCTATTTTGAAAAAGGATATCCTTATAAGAATACCGTGATTACACAGGAAGATGTTCGCGCAATTCAGATGGCAAAAGCGGCAATCTGTGCAGGAATTAAGATTTTGATGAGAGAATATCCCCTTAGACCGGATGAAATAGATCAGGTGTATCTGGCAGGAGGATTTGGTTATTATCTGGATACGCAGAAGGCGGCGCGAATTGGCCTGATTCCAGACGAACTTTGTGAAAAAAGTAAGGCAGTCGGCAATACCTCGTTAATGGGGGCGTACTTATATGGGAGAAATCCTGGGGCAGCCACCGAAGTGGAAGCATTGGTGGCGTTGGCAGAACCGATTAACCTGGCGGAGCAACCAGGGTTCGAACAAATCTATCTGGAATCCCTTGATTTTTAATTTTTCAGAAGAAAGAAATGAGGCTACATGGATTTATTTGATTATATGAGAGATAACAAAATGAAAAAAGAGTCTCCTCTTGCAGCAAGAATCAGACCAGTCACATTGGAAGAGGTAGTGGGACAAAAGCACATTTTAGGAGAAGATAAACTTCTGTATCGGGCGATCAAGGCAGATAAAATTAGTTCGGTCATTTTCTACGGACCGCCTGGAACAGGAAAAACAACCTTGGCAAAAGTAATCGCCAACACAACGAAGTCAGAATTCAAGCAGATCAATGCGACGGTTGCGGGCAAGAAGGATATGGAAGAAGTTGTAACAGGAGCCAAAGAATTGCTTGGCATGTATGGAAAGAAAACCATTCTTTTTATAGACGAAATCCATAGGTTCAATAAAAGCCAGCAGGATTATCTACTTCCCTTTGTGGAAGATGGAACCATTGTTCTGATTGGTGCAACAACGGAGAACCCTTATTTTGAGGTAAATGGAGCTTTGATTTCCCGCTCTGTTATTTTTGAACTCGAACCTCTCACCATGGAAGACATTAAATCTCTCCTTAACAGGGCCGTATACGATAAAGAAAAGGGCATGGGTTCGTATGATGCAGTGATTGATGAGGATGCTTTAGAATTTTTAGCTGACATCGCAGGTGGAGATGCAAGACAGGCACTCAATGCAATTGAACTTGGAATTATGACGACGCAGCGTAGCGACGATTCCAAAATACATATCACACTTGATGTGGCGCAGGAATGTATTCAGAAAAGAGTGGTCAGATATGATAAGAATGGAGATAATCACTACGATACCATCTCCGCTTTTATTAAAAGCATGAGGGGGACGGATCCGGATGCTGCGATCTATTATCTTGCCAAGATGCTCTACGCGGGAGAAAGCGTTACTTTTATTGCAAGGAGAATTATGATTTGTGCATCGGAGGACGTGGGCAATGCAGATCCAATGGCACTCGTTTTAGCGGTTTCTGCATCGCAGGCCGTAGAGAGAATCGGGATGCCGGAAGCACAGATTATTCTATCACAGGCAGCAGCTTACGTGGCAAGTGCGCCAAAGAGCAATTCAGCAGTGACAGGAATTGGTGAAGCAATGGAGACAGTACGAAATACTGGGAATCTTCCGGTTCCGGTCCACTTAAAAGATGCCCATTATAAAGGGGCATCTAAACTGGGTCATGGATTAGGATACAAATATGCACACGATTATCCAGATCATTATGTGAAGCAACAATATCTTCCCTATGAACTAAATGGGAAGGAGTTTTATAAACCTGGAAAAAATGGCTATGAAGAGAAGATCAGAGCACACATGAAGAGATTAAAAGAAACACATCAGGAAAATTAAAAAAGCTTTTCGGTCAGATACTGATAAATTTCCTGATTTTTTTTGGTCCAATTATCACAGATTGCCGCCGCCATTTCAGGAAGAGGAACAGATAACTTGATATCAAGTAAAGTGATTCCTTTTTCTTTGGCAATCAGGTGCGCTTCATATTCGCCACTTGTGGATTTGTAGTAATCAGATAAAACGGATACATCATTGCGCATCTCGAATTTGTTTTCTTTTAAGTAGTGTACGACATCTTCCTTAATGGAATCACTGATTCGGTTATCAAAGAATGTCAAAGTGGACTTTCCTTCTTCCGTGATGGAAAGATAGGTACGGTTACGAATTGATTTTACGTGAATCAATCCAGCGTCAGTCAGTTCTGAAATCACCTGCTGTAATGTCAGGTAATTGGTATATTCCCGTCCGAGAATAAAATCATCGATCTGTGTCTTAGTCATGGTAAAGTCCACGCGGTCCAGAAAATATAAAATAATTAATTTATAAATTGTGATTGCATCCTGATTCATCTATTTGCTCCCATCTTTGCTTCCGTTGCTTTTTTTCCTTGCCAACTGTTATTTTCTTTCATTTTTTTATGAAGTGAATTGAGTACATTTCTTTTGTCGCGGCTCCAAAGTGGAGCGAGGAGTAAGTCTTTCGGCCCATCGCCTGTCAGTCTGTGGATTACAATCTCTGGAGACAGACACTCAAGACATTCTAGTAAGAGCGCAATATAGTCTTCTTTTTCCAAAACAGAAAATTGACCATTTAGATAATCTATAGAGAGATCTGTTCCCTTTAATATGTGTAAAAGGGAGAGTTTGACTCCAAAAGGGTGAAATTGATTGAGATAAGTGACGCTTTGAAGCATCGCTTCTTTCGTTTCTCCGGGTAATCCAAGAATGACATGCACAATGACAGGAATACTGCGAGCGGTCAACTCTTTCATACATTGATCAAAAACGCTAAGAGGATATCCTCTACGAATATACTGGGCACTTGCTTCGTGAATGGTCTGTAGACCAAGTTCAATCCAGATGAATTGAGACGGATATTCTGTCCGTAGTCTGGAAAGCAGACAATAAATTTCTGGAGTAAAACAGTCTGGTCTGGTGGCAATGGAGATGCCGGCACAGTTTTTGGTGGATAGTGCTTCCCTGTAAAGGGACGAAAGGTGGTTGGTGGGAGCGTAAGTATTAGTAAAGGACTGAAAATAGGCGATGAAGGGACCTTCTTTTTGGGAAGCCTCTACAGAGGAAAATAAACTGGATGCAGGTATGGCAAATTCTCCACTGCCTCCAGCACTGCAAAAGATGCAGCCTCTGGTATCAAGGGTTCCGTCTCGATTGGGGCAGGTCATACCTGCATCCAAAGCGACTTTATATAGTTTTTGGCCAAATTGTTCTTTGCAATAAGTGTCCAGAGAGTAGTAGGGTTTTTGGTCCCATTGTGTTCGCATTGGTGGTTCTCCTTTTTTGTTCGTATTTATCATATCTGATTTGGGGGAAGGATTCAAGGTGGTCTTTGAAATTGCTTTCCGGTAAGCTGTCAAGATACTTCCTGTAAGCTGTGAAGATGCTTCCGGTAAGCTGTGAAGATACTTCCGGTACATGTTTCCGAGTCAGGAGGCGCTCTCGCTTCACTTCATGCGTAGCGGTATGTAAGGCT
>CANRNK010000052.1 GCA_947631985.1 uncultured Lachnospiraceae bacterium
GGTATCTGGAAATATTTCACACTGGAAGATCACCAAATCAATTTGCAAAATGAGAACTACTTGATGATAGGAACATTAGAATCTTTTATTCATATTAGGGATTATTTTGGTCGTGAAGCAGTCCTTCCTGTTTTAATTGAGTTAGATGACGGGGAGAGATTGCAAAGAGCATTAGAAAGAGAACGTGCTCAGGAAATTCCAAAATATGAAGAGATGTGTAGAAGATTTTTAGCTGATTCAGAAGATTTTAGTGAAAGAAAAATTGTTGAGGCAGGAATTGAAAAAAGATTTTACAATGACAACCTGGATAGATGCCTCGACCAAATCAAAGAATATATAAAGCATAATTGACCAGCTGAGCTTAAAGCGAATGGCAAAGGAGGAGGGGCTGTGGATATCAAAGTAAATCAAATACAACAACCAGCCACTACTGAAATCACACCACAGACAAGTCCACCAGATGGAAATTTTAAATTTATGCTAGCTAGTAACATAGCAGAGCAGGATTTACAGTTACGTTTAAATACTCTCATGGAAGATATCACGATGCAAGGGAATAAATTATCAAAACGCATGGATGTGAAGGACATGAAAAAATATCGCGGTTTGATTAAGGAGTTTATGAATGAGATCATTAACCGGTCGCATGAATTTTCCAGAGAGAATTTTCTGGATAGAAAAGGGAGACACAGGGTATATGGTATTGTCAGGCTGATTGATCAGAATCTAGATGAACTTGCGCAGGAGCTAGTAAAAGAAGAACGAGACCACATTTCTATACTTAACAAAATTGGTGAAATCAGAGGACTTTTATTAGATATCTTTACATAAACAATTAAGGAGGGCAGGATGGCTATATTTTCGGATATCATTGGTCAGGAACCAATTAAAAAATACTTGGAAAATATTCTGAAAGAGAAAAAAATTTCCCATGCGTATATCATAAATGGTGAGCGAAGTGCAGGAAAAGAATTTATTGCACACACGTTTGCTATGGCGTTAGAATGTGAGAATCCAGATGAAAACTACAATCCTTGCCACAAATGCCATTCTTGTAAGCAGGCACTTAGTTATAATCAACCCGACATCATTCGAATCACACATGAGAAGCCTAATACAATTGGAGTTGATGACATCAGGGAACAAATCAATTCTGACATTAGAATAAAACCTTATAATAGTGAATATAAAATATATATCATGAATGAGGGAGAAAAAATGACAGTGGCTGCACAGAACGCTCTATTAAAAACATTAGAAGAGCCTCCAGCCTATGCAATTATTATTATTCTAACTACAAATGTAAATACTCTGCTTCCTACGATTTTAAGTAGATGTATCGTGCTTAATATGAAACCAGTTTCTGATGAACTCGTAAAAAGTTTTTTGACAAAAACACTTGAAATACCTGATTATAAAGCGGATATTTGTGTTGCATTTGCAAGAGGAAATATTGGAAAAGCAAGAATTCTGGCTTCAAGTGAAGAATTTGATAATATTCGCCAAGAAGCAATTACATTGCTCAAGAACATTTACGAGATGGAAATTGCAGATTTAATCACAGCGATTAAAAAAATATCCGAATACAAATTAGATGTAAATGACTACCTGGATATCTTGTCAATCTGGTATAGAGATGTTCTCTTGTTTAAAGCTACAAATGATGCAAATCACTTGATTTTTAAAGATGAAATACAGTATATTAAAAAAGTAGCTGATAAAAGTGGATATGATGGAATTGAAACTATAATAGAGGCACTCGAAAAAGCAAAAAATAGATTAAATGCAAATGTTAATTTTGACTTGACTTTGGAAATGCTATTTCTTACCATTAAGGAGAATTAGAGAATGATAAAAGTTGTAGGTGTAAGGTTCAGAGCGGCCGGAAAAATATATTTTTTCGATCCATTGAACTTTGATATAAATAAAGGAGATCATGTAATTGTAGAGACGGCAAGAGGCGTTGAATATGGGACAGTGGTCGGGAACATGAAAGAAGTAGAAGACGCAAAAGTAGTTCAACCCTTAAAACCAGTCTTGCGTATTGCGTCTCCACACGATGACAAACAGGAAATAAGTAATAAAACAAAAGAAAAAGAAGCATTCAAAATATGTCTGGAAAAAATAAAAAAGCATAATCTGGATATGAAATTAATTGATGCAGAATATACATTTGACAATAATAAAGTCTTATTTTATTTTACCGCGGATGGAAGAATTGATTTTAGAGAATTGGTAAAAGATCTTGCTTCTGTATTTAAAACAAGAATAGAATTAAGACAAATAGGTGTTCGAGATGAAACAAAAATTAAAGGTGGAATTGGCATTTGTGGAAGATCTCTGTGCTGCAATACACATTTATCTGAATTTGTACCGGTTTCAATTAAAATGGCAAAAGAGCAAAATCTATCTTTAAATCCAACCAAGATTTCAGGTGTTTGTGGAAGGCTGATGTGTTGTCTGAAACATGAAGAAGATACCTATGAAGAATTGAATAGAAGACTTCCCTGTGTCGGAGATTTTGTAACAGCTGACGATGGAATGAAAGGTGAAGTACAAAGTGTTAATGTATTACGCCAGTTGGTTAAAGTAATTGTCACAAAAGAAGATGAAAAAGAAATCCAGGAATATAAAGTTGAACAGTTAAGATTTAAAAAGAAAGTAAAAAAAGAGAAAGTTGATATCTCTGAGAAAGAACTTAAAGAACTTGAAAAACTAGAGAGTCAGGAAGGAAAGTCAAAACTCGATGACAATTGAGTTAAAAGAAAATGAGAGAATTGATGAACTCCAAAGAAATGGATATCAAATAATTCAGAATAAAAATAAGTTCTGTTTTGGTATGGATGCTGTGCTTTTGTCTACTTTTTCCAACGTAAAACGGGGAGAAAAAGTTCTGGATCTTGGTACAGGAACAGGTATTATTCCAATCCTTCTGGAGGCAAAGACTGAAGCCATTCACATATCGGGGTTGGAAATTCAGGAGGATAGCGCTGATATGGCAAGAAGAAGCATTTTGCTAAATCAACTGCAGGAGAAAATAGAGATTGTCACGGGAGATATTAAAGAAGCCTCACATCTATTTGGAAATTCTTCTTTTGATGTTATTACATGTAATCCACCCTATATGATTGGAAATCATGGATTAAAAAATGAAGATCTAGCTAAAACCATTGCAAGACACGAATTGTTGTGTAATTTTGAGGATATTGCAAGAGAGTCTTCCAAAGTATTATCTCCAGGTGGAAGAATCTATCTTGTACATAGACCTTTTCGTCTTGCTGAAATTATTTCGACATTAATTCGATTTCAACTTGAGCCAAAGAGAATGAGACTGGTTTATCCCTATATAGATAAAGAACCAAATATGGTATTGATTGAAGCAAAAAAAGGTGGAAATTCAAGACTTACGATTGAAAAACCCTTAATTATATATCAGAAAAAAAACAGTTACACAGAAGAAATAATTCAACTATATGGGTTCTAACCCCTTTGCAATACAAAATGGAGGTGCTTCATGGAAGGAATGTTATATCTATGCGCAACGCCAATTGGTAATCTTGGAGATATAACATCTCGTGTTATAACGACATTACAAAACGTTGATTTAATTGCTGCGGAAGATACAAGGAACAGTATTAAATTACTGAATCATTTTAATATCAAAGTTCCTATGACGAGTTATCATGAATACAATAAAATAGAGAAGGCGCAGGAATTAATCAACAAGATGAAAGATGGACTTGACATTGCGCTTATTACTGATGCTGGTACGCCTGCAATCTCAGATCCGGGAGAAGTTTTGGTGAAGATGTGTTATGAAGAAAACATAAAAGTAACTTCTTTGCCAGGAGCAGTAGCTTGTATTACTGCGTTGACACTATCAGGACTTAGTACCAGAAGATTTTGCTTTGAAGGGTTTTTACCAGCAGATAAAAAAGAGCGAAAAGTAATATTGGAAGAGTTAGTAAAAGAATCAAGAACAATCATTCTTTATGAAGCGCCACATCATCTTGTGAAAACATTGCAGGATCTTTATGTGATTTTAAACAACAGAAAAATTACATTGTGTCGTGAGTTGACAAAAAAGTTTGAAACAGTTTTACCAACGACGTTGGAAGAGGCGCTGATTCGTTATCAGAAGGAAGAACCAAGAGGAGAGTACGTAATTGTTATCGAAGGCGTTAGCCTTGAGGATAAGAAAAAAGAAAAAATGGATAGCTGGCAGGAAATGTCCATTGAAAAACACATGGATTACTATGAGAGGGATGGAATTGATCATAAAGATGCCATGAAGTTAGTTGCAAAAGACAGAGGCATTTCTAAAAGAGAGGTTTACCAGTATCTCATCAAAAACAGTTGACAAAATAGGTGCAAAATAATATACTTTGAATGTCAAACTATCCAGCGCTAAAAAAGGAGAATAAAAAATGTTAGAAAAAGTAAGAGAAGTAATTGCAGAGCAGTTAAGTATTGATCCTTCCACAATTACGGAAGAAACAAAGTTTAAAGAAGACCTTGGTGCAGATTCCCTTGATCTGTTCGAAGTGGTAATGGCTCTGGAAGACAGCTATGGAATTGAAATTCCACAGGAAGACTTAGAAATGCTTAAAACGGTTGGAGCAGTAATTGAATATTTAAAAGAAAAAGGGATAGAAGCGTAATAAATGCGGAAGTCTTTTATCATAATAGATAAAGGACTTCCTGTTTTTTACAATAATAGTTTGATTTTCAAAGTAATAAAGTGAATCATATAGCAGGAGATAACAGATGAAAAAAATAGCATTTATCTTTCCAGGTCAGGGTGCCCAATACATAGGGATGGGAAAAGATTTTTATGAAAACATAGCCATATGTAAGAAAGTATACCAAAGTGCAAGTGAAATTACAGGAATTGACATAGAGGCACTTTGTTTTGAAGAAAATGAAAAATTAAATATTACTGAATTCACCCAAATTGCGATGGTTACGACTGAAATTGCAATTTTAAGGGCATTAGAAGAGAGAGGATTCCATGCAGATGTAACTGCGGGACTCAGCCTTGGAGAATATGCAGCACTGGTTGCATGTGGAGCGGTAAAAGAAGAGACGATTTATAGTCTGATTCGAAAAAGAGGAATCTTTATGCAGGAAGCCTATCCAACAGGGGGTGCTATGACTGCTATTCTTGGATTAGATGCCGGAATAATTGAAACTATTTGCGAGAAAACAGAAGGAATTGTAGGAATTGCAAACTATAATTGTCCAGGCCAGATCGTAATTAGTGGAGAAGAAAAAGCAGTGTCAGAAGCAGCGGCTAAGATGAAGGATGCTGGTGCAAAAAGATGTATTTCATTAAAAGTAAGCGGGCCGTTTCATTCACCATTGTTATCCGGGGCGGGAGTAAAACTAAGAAAGGAGCTTTGTAATCTGGAAGCTTCAAAACCTGTAATTCCTTACATTTCCAATGTAACGGCAAATATCGTTTTAGAGAGCTCACAGATTCCAAGTTTATTAGAAAAACAGGTTTCATCACCTGTAAAGTGGCAACAGACAATAGAAAAAATGATCCAGGATGGAGTAACAGATTTTATTGAGATAGGTCCTGGAAAAACGTTAAGTAATTTCGTGAAAAAAATAAATCCGCAGGCAAATGTGTTTAATGTTGAAAAACTGGAAGAATTAGAAGAACTGGTGACTGGAAAGAACGTAACTAGTTCAGTATAATAAGGAGAAAATCATGTTAAGTGGCAAAATAGCACTGATAACAGGAGCAAGCAGGGGAATAGGACGACAATGCGCCCTGACTCTGGCGGGGTATGGTGCAGAAGTAATTATAAATTATAACGGATCCAAAGAAATGGCACTCAAAACGGTTGAGGAAATACAAAGTCATGGTGGAAAAGCACATGCAGTTCAGTTTTCAGTTGCTGATTTCCAATCGGGTCAAGATGCAATTGTGAACCTACTTGAGCAATTTGGACGAATTGATATTTTGGTGAATAATGCTGGAATCACAAAGGATAATCTGATTTTAAAAATGTCTGAAAATGATTTTAACAATGTGCTACAGGTGAATTTATCTGGGAGCTTTTATATGATCAAGCATCTGTATAAACATTTTTTAAAACAGAGAAGTGGAAGAATCATAAACATTTCATCGGTATCAGGTGTTATGGGGAACGCAGGACAGGCAAACTATGCAGCTTCGAAAGCCGGAATTATTGGTCTGACGAAAAGTGTAGCGAAAGAATTGGCTTCCCGAAATATTACTGTTAATGCGATTGCGCCAGGATATATTGACACTGATATGACAGGTGCGATGTCGGAATCAGCCAAAGAATCTGTTATGCAACAGATTCCATTGAAAAGAGTTGGGACAGGAATGGATATTGCTGAGATGGTAGCGTTTTTGTGCAGTGAAAAGGCTTCTTACATAACAGGACAGGTCATATCAGTGGATGGCGGTATGCATATATAGAAAGGGAAGATCATGAAGAGAAGAGTAGTGGTAACAGGAATGGGAGCAATTACTCCAATTGGCAATTCTGTAGAGGCTTTTTGGATGGGATTAAAGTCAAAAAAGATCGGATTTGATCTGATTACAAAATTTGATACAGAAGGATATAAATGTAAGATTGCAGCGGAAGTGAAAGAGTTTGATGCAAGTCAGTATATGGATCCAAAAGCAGCGAAAAGAATGGAATTATTTTGTCAATATGCGGTTGCGGCAGCAAAAGAAGCAATTGATGATTCGAAAATAAACTTAGAAAAAGAAGATCCGTTTAGAATAGGTGTTTCAATTGGATCTGGAGTAGGATCTCTTCAAGCTGTTGAAAGAGAACATACTAAATTATTGGAAAAGGGACCCGGAAGAATTGCACCCTTGCTAGTACCACTTATGATAACAAATATGGCAGCAGGAAATGTATCGATCCAGTTTGGTCTGAAGGGAAAAAATATTAATGTTGTTACGGCATGTGCAACTGGGACAAACTCTATTGGAGAAGCGATGCGCAGTATCCAATATGGGGAAGCGGAAGTTATGCTTGCAGGTGGATGCGAAGGAAGTATTACACCCATTGGGATTGCTGGTTTTAGCGCATTGACAGCACTATCAACTTCAACAGATCCAAAACGGTGTTCCATTCCCTTTGACAAGGAAAGAAGTGGGTTTGTCATGGGAGAAGGAGCAGGTGTTGTTGTTCTGGAGGAACTTGAGCATGCAAAAGCAAGAGGTGCAAAAATATACGGTGAAGTTGTAGGCTATGGAGTTACAGCTGACGCATATCATATTACATCACCTGCAGAGGACGGAAGTGGTGCTGCCAAAGCAATGGAGTACGCAATTTCAGATGCAGGAATTGCTATAAATGAAATAGAATATATCAATGCACATGGTACAAGTACGCATCATAATGATTTATTTGAAACAAGAGCAATTAAGTTACTTTTTGGAAATCATGCAGACAAATTAAAAATTAATTCAACAAAATCAATGGTAGGTCATCTCCTTGGCGCAGCTGGAGCAGTTGAATTTATTGCATGTATCAAGGAAATTCAGGAAGGATACCTTCATGCCACAGCAGGGTACGAAATACCGGATGAAGAATGTGATTTGGATTACTGCAAGGAGGGACAATCCAAAGAAATCCGATATGCATTATCGAATTCCCTTGGATTTGGCGGACATAATGCAAGTATTGTAGTAAAAAAATGGGAGGAAGAAGCATGTCTATTTTAACAGCAAAAGATATTATGGAGATTATTCCTCACAGACAGCCATTTATGCTACTTGACACGATAGAAGAGCTTGAGCCAGGGATAAAAGCCGTAGCCAAGAAATGTGTAACTTATAATGAGCCATTTTTTGCAGGTCATTTTCCGATAGAACCGGTTATGCCAGGGGTACTCATTATAGAAGCACTCGCTCAAGCAGGCGCTGTTGCAATTCTGTCATTGGAAGAGAACAAAGGAAAAACAGCTTATTTTGCAGCAATCAATCAGGCAAAATTTCGTGGGAAAGTAATTCCGGGAGATGTACTTTTATTAGAGACAGAAATTATAAAGAGGAAAGGTCCTATTGGGATTGGCAATGCAAAGGCTACTGTAAACGGACAAGTAGTTGCAAGTGCAGAACTCACCTTTGCAATAGGAAGTGCGAAAGGATGATATTTGACTTGAAACCATTAAAAATTGGTGAACTAATCGCTCCCATTCCTGTTGTGCAAGGAGGAATGGGAGTTGGGATCAGCTTGTCAGGTCTTGCATCGGCAGTTGCAGCCGCTGGAGGGATTGGAACAATTTCTGCTGCTCAGATTGGATTTCGTGATCCTGAATATGATAAAAATCCACTTGAAACGAATTTGCGTGTTTTGAAAGAAGAAATAATCAGGGCGAAAGAAAAGGCAGCTGGTGGAATTATTGCTGTAAATATTATGGTTGCAACAAAATTTTACGAAAAGTATGTAAAAGTTGCCTTAGAAGCAGGTGTAGACATGATTGTATCAGGTGCAGGACTTCCGACGACATTGCCAGCACTTGCAAAAGGATTTGCAACAAAACTTGTTCCCATCGTTTCTTCTGTTAAATCTGCAGATGTAATCTGCAAATACTGGAGTAAAAAATACGATAAAACACCAGATATGATTATTATTGAAGGACCCCTTGCAGGAGGGCATCTAGGATTTAGTAAGGAACAACTAGAACAGATTGATGATCTGGATTACGATACAGAAATTATTAATATTATCAAAAAAGTGAAAGAGTATGAAACAACATCCAAACAAGAAATTCCGGTTGTTGTTGCAGGTGGAATTTATAATAGAGAAGATTTAGAACGTGTTATTTCATATGGAGCAAGTGGTGTTCAGATTGGAACAAGATTTGTGACAACGTATGAATGTGACGCGCCAGCTGCTTATAAAGATGCCTATATCAAAGCAGAAAAAGAAGACGTTATAATTGTTAAAAGTCCAGTGGGAATGCCTGGAAGAGCTATTCGAAATCCATTCATTGAAAAATCAAAGCAAGGAATTATTCCACATAAGAGTTGCCATAATTGTATCAGTGGCTGCAATCCTGCTACAACTCCTTATTGCATTACAGAGGCACTTGTACATGCGGCGGAGGGACTCCTGGAGGATGCACTTATCTTCTGTGGTGCAAATGCATACAAAGCGAAGAAGATTGAGCACGTAAGTGAGATTATGCGAGAGTTTTCGGGAAGTCTGGAGGAAAGCAAGGCTGAAGAAACAACAGTCAACCCTTTGATTGGTATGCGACCAAAGGTCGCAGAAGGGAGCGAAGAATGACAAGTAGAATTATTGGGACCGGGAGCTATCTTCCTGAACTTATCATAAAAAATGATGACCTTTCAAAAATTATGGAAACCTCGGATGAGTGGATTGCAAGTCGTACAGGAATTCGAGAACGAAGACTTGTAAAAGAAGAGACGACAGCATATATGTCAATCCAGGCGGCAAAAATAGCAATTGAAGAATCAGGGGTCAAGGCTGAAGAGATTGACCTGATTATTGTAGGAACCATAACAGGAGATTATATTACTCCAAGTACTGCTTGCGAAGTTCAGGCAGCAATAGGCGCGAATCGCGCAGCGGCGTTTGATGTAAATGCTGCCTGTACGGGATTTATGACGGCGCTTCATACAGCATATGCTTATATGGCAGCGGGAGTCTATGATACCGCACTTGTGATAGGCGCAGAGACCTTATCCAAGATTATGGACTGGGATGACAGAAGCACCTGTGTTTTATTTGGTGATGGTGCCGGTGCAGCTGTTGTAAAAAAAGATACGGTGGGTCTGATTAGTATGGTACAAGGTTCAGATGGACAAAAGGGCATGAATTTATCCTGTAAGAATCGTGAGAGTAAAAATCCATTCAACCAGGGGAAAGATACCATCTATTATACGCAGATGAATGGACAGGAAGTGTATAAGTTCGCGGTCAAGAAAGTTCCTGAGTGTATATCAGAAGTATTAGAGAAAGCAAATATTTGCACAGACGAAATTAAATATTTTATTCTTCATCAGGCAAATATGAGAATTATACAATCTGTAGCCAAACGATTAAAAGTGAGTGAGGATAAGTTTCCAATTTCACTGGATCTGTGTGGAAATGTTTCGGCAGCAAGCATTCCAATTCTTCTGGATCAGGTGAATAAAAAAGGAATGTTAGAAAAAGGGGACAAATTAGTTCTGGCAGGTTTTGGCGGTGGCCTTACCTGGGGAGCAACGGTAATTGAATGGTAATGAATTAAAGTTATGTTTCATAGGAATGCAAAAGGGTCTGACAGAGAATGTCAGACCCTTTTTGGAATCGTTATTTTAATATAATTCGAACTGTTCAACAAGTTGTTTTAAATGATAGGATTCCGCTTTTAATGTATTTGAAATATCCGCTGTTTCAGCAGCACCCTCTGCATTTTTATTCACAACATTTGCAATTTGTTCTACTGCAAGAGAAAATTGTTTTAATAAGTCACTTTGTGTCTGTGAGCCTTCGCTGATTTGGTCCATAATATCTGTAATATCAGTTGCGATTTCTGCAAGAGCACTTGAAGAACTCGCAGTATGATCAGCAATACCAGAACCTTTCTCAACTGCTTTTACAGTATTTGAAATAAGAGCAGAGGTTGTTTTTACGGCGTCCACGCTTTGATTAGCGAGATTACCAATTTCCCCAGCAACAACAGCAAAGCCTTTTCCCATCTCACCGGCACGTGCCGCTTCAATAGAAGCATTTAAGGAAAGCAGATTCGTCTGGCTTGCAATACTTTCTATTGTCTGAATGATTTTAATAATTTCATTTGTAGAAAGCTTAATGTCTTCCATCGCATTTAATAAATCCTGTATCTCTTCGTTGTTCTGATTTACAGTCTCCGCCATTCCAGTTACTTTATTTCTGGCGTCCATTGCACTTGTCGCATTGTTAGAGACTTGATGTGTAATCTCTTGAATGGAAGCAGTTAACTCTTCAATGGAACTGGATTGATCTGACGTTCCGTCGGAGAGTCTGGAAGCAGAGTCAAACATAATTTCTGATTTATCAGCAACGGTTTCAGAAGAAGTCTCAATGGTAAGAAGGGTAGTGTTTAAAGAAGTCGAAATCTTGAGAAGTGCGTCCTTGATTTTATAGAATTCTCCATCAAAAGCACTTTTTATTTCCAGCTTCATTTTACCATCCGCTAATTGTGTTAGGATGTCAGCAATTTCATTGATATAGGAACTATAAGTGTTGAGCTGATAAAGGGTCTTTTCCATGGAGACAGCGAGATCACCAAACTCGTCTTGCGTTTTTGAACTTTCATCAATTTCAACTTGCAGGTTTCCAGAAGCAATTTCTTCCAGAGGACCTTTTACATTATTAATTTTTTGAAGAATAGAACTAGAAATCACTTTTGAATAGGTATATCCAGAGATAACAGCTAAGACGTAAATAACTGCCATTAGGATTCTGTTATTAAATACGATAGACAGAATAAACTGAATGGTTAAAAATAACAATGCAACTGCGGGCAGAGAGGCAATCCGAACACGGATTTTCAGATCTTTCATACGATAAATCAAATTGTTCATAGTGGCTTCCTTTCATAGGAAAAGTATAAAAAAATTAATATAAATACATTATAATGAGTTTGAAAAATAAAGTAAATGAATAAATAAATTATCATGTGAAAATTGAATGTAAAATTAAATTGAAAAAGAAAATAATTAAACTATAAGACAAATTGTACTATAAATTAGGGAGTAAAAATGGTAATATACAGTTATATAGATACGGACTTATTGTAAAATAATTTCAAAAAGATGTGCATAAACAGGATGTTTAATCGTACGATACAACCTGAAGGATTAGAAAATTGTGAATGCATATTTATGAAGGAGAAGACAGATGGCAGATATTCAAAATAAAAGTATTCATCTAGTCGCATTTGATACAATCGAGGGATATGAGGTGAGACCTGGTTTTTATGAAATCAATGGAGCGACTGCAATTCCAGGTGGGGTAAACTTCACGATTCATTCAAACCAGGCCACCTCCTGTGAATTGCTTTTGTTTCATAGGATGGAAAATGAGCCGTTTGCAATATTAAAATTTCCAGAACATTATAGAATCGGAAATGTTTTTTCAATGATTGTATTCAGGTTAAATATAGAAGAATTTGAATATGGATATAGACTGGATGGTCCCTATAATCCCCACAAAGGGATTCTTTTTGATAAAAATAAAATGCTGTTAGATCCATATGCAAAAGCAGTCACGGGACAAAGTGTCTGGGGGAAAAGACCAGATGGGGGAACGCATTACAAAGCGCGTGTTGTAAGGGATGACTTTGACTGGGGTAACAGCAGACAGCCACTTCTTCCGATGGAAGACTTGATTGTATACGAAATGCATGTGAGAGGGTTTACAAAAGATGAAACATCTAAAGTCTCTAATCCTGGTACCTTTGCGGGGATGATGGAAAAAATACCTTATCTAAAGGAGCTAGGTATTACAGCAATTGAACTAATGCCAGTATTTGAATTTGACGAGTTGCGTGACCGTAGAGAAGTAGAAGGGGAAACGTTACTAGATTACTGGGGATATAATACCGTTAGTTTTTTTGCCCCTAATACAGGTTATTGCGCGGGAATAGAATATAACAGAGAAGGAAACGAACTGAAACAATTAATTAAAGCAATGAATAGTGAGGGTATTGAGGTTTTTCTGGATGTAGTATTTAATCACACAGCGGAAGGAAATGAATACGGTCCCTATTTTTCATTTAAAGGAATCGACAATAATATTTATTATATGCTTACTCCGGATGGATATTATTATAATTTTAGTGGTTGCGGAAATACATTGAATTGCAACCATCCAATCGTACAGCAAATGATTATTGAGTGCTTAAGATACTGGGTTACAACATATAGAGTAAACGGATTCCGATTTGACCTTGCAAGCATTTTAGGACGAAATGAAGATGGATCTCCCATGAGTAAGCCACCATTATTACAAAGTCTTGCATTTGATCCTATTCTTGGAAAAGTAAAACTAATAGCAGAAGCATGGGATGCAGGGGGATTATATCAGGTTGGTAGCTTTCCGTCATGGAACAGGTGGATGGAGTGGAATGGAAGATATCGAGATGATATAAGAGGATTTTTAAAAGGCGATTATGGGTTGATTGAGGAAGCTGCGAACAGAATTTTTGGTTCAGAAGATATTTACCATCCTGAATTAAGAGGAGCAAATGCTTCTGTAAATTTTCTAACCTGTCATGATGGATTCACACTTCATGATATTTATACTTATAATATGAAACATAATGAAAAAAATGGTTGGAATAATACAGATGGGGACAATAATAATCTGAGCTGGAATTGTGGCGTTGAAGGAGAAACCGATGATCCACAGATAAACCAGATTAGAAGAAGAATGGTAAAAAATGCCTGTGTAGTTTTGATGTGTAGTCGTGGTATTCCCATGTTTTTAGCGGGGGATGAGTTTGGAAATTCACAGAATGGCAACAACAATGCCTACTGTCAAGATAATACAATTTCATGGCTTGACTGGAGTCTGGTTGAGAAAAACAGTAAGTTACTACAATTTTTCAAAGATATGATCAGGTTTAGAAAAGAACACCTGATTATTCGAAAAGACACCATGACCAGTTCCTTAAACTGGCCGCTTAGAAGTGTTCATGGACTGGTTCCCTGGAGAGAAGATTTTTCATCTAATAATCATCTTTTATGTGTTATGTTTGCGGGAAGAACTGAAGATAATAGCAAGGACGATATTATATATATTATTATGAACACCTATTGGGAACCTCAAAATGTTGGTCTCCCTGAATTGAAAATCGGAATACAATGGGAATTAGTCATTGATACCTTTCAGGAAGAGAGTGTTCAAATTGGAAAAAGTATGGTGGTCAGGGAGTCCCTTCTAGTTGAACCAAGAACGGTTAAAATTCTTCATGCGAATCCCGTTAAACAGAGATAATTACTTGTAAGTCAGAACTTAAAAAACCAGGGAGATAAAATTGAAGAAAAGCAGATGACGATTTTTCATCCTTCTGCTATAATGTGTAAATGTATTCGTTTTGCGTTTAAGGAGAATAAGCATGCAGTATATTATACACTTTGAGATTTCAGCGGTAATTATTCTGCTTGTCATTATGGGAGATTACTTTCGACATAAAAAAATACCAACAGTTCAAAATAAAACCTATGGATGGTTTCTGATTTTTAGCTTTGCAGGATGTATTTTAAATATTGTGACGGTGCTTGTAGCAGAGATTGCATTGTATCTTCCACGATTTCTTTTATTTGTTTTAAATGTTGGATTTCTTCTTGCGACAGGAATTGCAGCAGCTTTATTTTTTGTCTATACGGTTTCCCTTGCTGGAAAACTAAGAAAACTGCATTCCGCTGCAGTTTTCTTAATGCTATTTCCTATCATTTTTGAAACAATAGCAATATTAACTTCCTGGTATACGGGGAAAGTGTTTTATTTTGATGAATTTAATCAGTACCAACAAGGACCGTTTCATTGGACTCTTTATATCACCTATTTTTTTTATGGAGGTGCAAGTGTTGTCTGGACGGTTTTTATGAGGAGGAAGATAGGAGAAAGAAGGACAATCCTGATTTTTTTCTGTTTTTTCCTGACCTCGATTTTTGTTGTGATCCAGTATTTTCAGCCCCAATATCTGCTTATTGGATTGTCAGTAGCGGTCCCCATGATGGTTTTATATCATACAATTCAAAATCCTTATAATCAAATGGATTCTTTGACGAAATGTTATAGCCGGGGAGTATTGGTTCCTTATCTGAAAGAATTTTTTGAAAGCAAGATACGGTTTGCTTTGTATGTATATGCATTGGACGATTTTAAAATGATCAATTCTATAGTGGGAATTAAAAATGGGGACATGCTTCTTAATAAAGTTGCATCTCATCTTGAAAACACATATCAGAAAAGCAAAGTTTTCCGTTTGGGTGGTGATCAGTTTGCAGTTGTCCTTTCACATAGAAAAATAGAAAAAAGAGATGTACAAAATGCGGGAGTGACGTTTCCTGATACGTGGTCAATTGAAGGAATGACCTTACAGCTAAGTTCATGCGTTTTGGGCTTTAACGGACTGGAGTACAGCTCAGTCAGTGAATTACTTACCGCAATAGATTATGCAATTTCCACGGCTAAAAATGAAGGGAAAGGAAGTTTTCGCTATGTGGATGCCTCCTATCGAGAGCAAAGCCTTCTTAATAAAAAAATAGAGGAAGCTCTTTTCAGGGCAATTGAAAAAAATAGCTTTGAAATATATCTTCAACCAATTGTTTCCTCCAAAGAAAACAAGGTGATTGCGGCAGAGGCTTTGGTGCGAATGGAAGATGAGGTACTTGGATTTGTTTCACCTGATTTATTTATTAAAATTGCGGAACAAAATGGAACAATCAATAGAATCGGGAGCATTGTATTAGAAAAAGTGTGTCAGTTTTTGAAAAAAAATGATATTAGAAAATGGGGAATGAGTCATATTGATGTAAATCTTTCGGTGATTCAATGTATGCAGGAAGATCTGGAAGAGCAAATTTTTGCAACCCTTGAAAAATATGGAATTGACCCCGCTATG
>CANRNK010000053.1 GCA_947631985.1 uncultured Lachnospiraceae bacterium
AAGACCCATATTGATGACGATCTTTTCGAGCTTAGGAATTTCCATTACATTTTTTGTCTTTTCTCGTCTTTTCTTTTTTCATTTTTTCTTTTTTTATTTTTTCTTTTTTCATTTTTATTCAGCTCCCTTCTACCCCTTTATTCCAGACATCGAAATTCCCTGTATGAAGTATTTCTGCAAAATAAAAAACAAAAAGAGAACTGGTAGTACCATCACAACCCCCAAAGTCAGAAGCATGTCCCAATTAGGATCTAACTTTGACTTCAGCATCGAGGCTGCAAGGGATAGCGTATATAACTTATCATCTCCAAGAAAGACTAATGGTCCTAAAAAATCATTCCAGCTTCTTACAAACGCCATAATCGCTACCGAAGCCAGTACTGGTTTCGAGATGGGTAAAATCAGATTCCAGAATATTCGAAATTCACTGGCACCATCTATATGAGCAGATTCTGTGATTTCTTTTGGAATTCCAATTAAAAACTGCCGCATCAGAAAAATATAAAAAGCATTTCCAAAAAAACAGGGGACAATTAGTGGCAAGAATGTTCCCACCCATTTCATCTTTGTAAACAGAAGATAAAGCGGAATCAAAGTCACTTGATATGGTAAAATCATTGTAACCAGCACAAGCATAAATACCTTATCTCTGCCTGGCCAGCGGAGTCTCGCGAACCCATATCCTATCAATGAATTAGAAAAGACAGCTCCTACCATGTTGAAAGTCACAATGATTAGCGTGTTCTTCAGATAAAGAAAAAATGGAATCGTTGTAAAAAGCTCAACATAGTTATCTAAGTGGAAGCGATCAGGAAGCCATTGCGATGGTACTCTGAATAATTCACTTGTGGTTTTAAAAGATCCCATGAGCAGAAAGAAAAAAGGAACCAGAAACAACATTGCAAATGAGAGTAACAAAAAGTAGATTAAAAATTTTTGCAAAAAGATACCTGCCTTATAGAAATACTTATTTTTATTCATGCTCCTACTCCTTCAAAAAAAATGTCCGGGATCCGTTATGTTCGACCCCGGACACTTCTTATCGTTCCCTATTTTGCATCTAACGTTGTTTGCATTTTTTCTTGTAACGCCTGAAGTTCTGTTTTTGGATCAAGCGTCGTATTATAAATCAACATCTCTCTCAAACTCTGAAATTCTGTTGACAATTCCGCTGAGACTGCGCAAAGAGCTGGAATTCCATTTTCTGGTGAATTGGCAATTTCTCTCTCCAATGCATACATCTCATCCCCATTTTTAGTCAGGCTAACATCATCAAATGCTGCATCAATCACCGGAATGGATCTCCAGACAGAGAAATTATCTTCATTTACAGTTCCCTGCTCACAAAACTTGATAAATAAAGCTGCAAGATCTGCGTTTTCCGATCCTTTTGGAATTGCAAAAACATTACATCCAAATGTGGTGCTGTTTGCACGTCCCTCTTCCGGCACAGGAACAGCGGCTACCTGCCACTTAACGTCCGGTGCATAAATCTTAAGTGCATTTGAGAACCAGTTTCCTGTAATTGTCATTCCAACTTTTCCTGTCATAAAAGCATGATCTGGTGAAAACATACCACCAAGTCCCGATGTGAATGCATTAATTCTTTCTGGATCATATTTTTTTGCATATCCTTGTACCCATGTCATATATTGAACCATTTCATCAGAAGTAAGATCAATCTGCCCTAGCTCTGCATTGTAAGGGTCTGAACCAAAAATATAGGGAACAACAAATGCATCTGAACCCGAATCAAGCCAAGGAATCAGTCCAAATCTGCTATAGGAACCATCTGATTCCTGAACCGTCATGGCATCTGCCCATGTGTCTAATTCCTGCAGTGTCTTTGGTGGATTCGCAGGGTCCAGACCACATTCTGTTACTATTTCTGGATTGTAATAGAGTAAAATTACATTGGTATCCTGAGGTACCAGATAGCATACTCCATCGTAATACATAACATCCTTACATCCTTCGAAGAAGGAACTAACATCCAGATCAATCGCTTTCAGGATTCCATCTAGCGGTTCAAAACACCCTTCTGCCGCATATTGATAGGAAGAAGTGGGATTATCCGTGATCAGCAAATCAGGTGCAGTTCCACCAGCAATTGCAGATAATAATTTCCCATTATTAATACCTGCGCCATCAGGAACAAATTGAACTTCACACTGAACTCCCAAATCCGCATAGGCCTCATTAAAGGCATCCACCCTCGTCTGATCCCATGCTGCAGAATCTCCTGTAAAAGCAGACCAATAAGAAAAAGTACCCTTCTTACCAATGTCTGTAACTTCTACCTCAATCTGGCTGTCACCCATTGTAACTGTTTTTACTGTTGTAGCCGCACCACTTAATGCTGTCTCTACCTCTTCTGTCGTTTCTGACACGGTGGTATCCTGTGCGGCCGACTCAGTCGCATCTACCGCCTGTTCTGCGTTACTGCCACATCCTATGACAGCTGCTGATGTAATTACGACCGACATGATTAGTGCTAATAATTTTTTGTATTTCATTGTAGCCCTCCCACAAATAAAAAAAGATTAGTCGTTCCAAAATCATACTATCACTTTGATTTCAACTATTCTTACAGCCAATTGCTATTTTATTACCATATTTTGCTCTTTATTTCTTTTTTTCTCTTTAAAAAAACAATTTATTTGATTCTTTTTGTGTTATATGTTATTTTTACTTATGATTTATTATATTTCTTATATATTTTGTATATTATATTTGATTATTTTCTGTGATTTTTTCTCCCATTATTTTGCTATTATCCCTATTTTTTTGCCACATGGAGGTTCTTATGCAACGAAAAGAAAAAAAGGAAACTGCTTCATTTAAAAATAATTACGATGTGAATATCTCTTTTGAAAGTTCTCCGTGCAGTTTCCCAGCACACTGGCACGTTTTTACCGAATTTGTACTAGCTACAAAAGATCACTGTATCTATTCCATCAATGGAAAACACTATGAAATCAACCAGGGAGACCTGCTCTTTTTCTGGCCAACAGAAGTGCATGAAGTAATCTCCACACCTCCTCACGCCTCTTTGATTCTGCAATTCGATTCCTCTTTAATCAGTGGAAGCCGGGATTTAAATTCGTATCGTTATTCTTTGCAAAACCGTCATTTTATCAAGGCAAAAGAGCATAAATCACTGGCTCTTCATCTTGGTGAATGTATGGAAAAATGCAACGAAATCTATTTTTCAAATGATCCCTTCATCGAAACAAAAATCAAAATTCAAATCTATAATATGCTTACAACACTCGGTCTCGAAGCAATCAACACCCTCGCTACAAACCAGGACTCTACAAATGCGACCAGCGCTTCTTACATTAAAATAAATAATGCTTGTAACTATATCTCAGAACACTGTGAGCGTGACCTTCCTCAAGAGGAGGTGGCCGATTTTATTGGTTTTAGCCGGTTCCACTTTGCGCGTTTGTTTAAAGAGTATACATCGATCACTTTTGTTCAATTTCTGACAAAGCAAAGGCTGCAAAGAGCAATTGAGCTATTAGGAAATCGCAATCTATCTATTACAAACATTGCTTACCAGGCCGGTTTTCAAAGTATCTCAAATTTTAACCGTGTTTTTAAAGAAGTAAAAGGTTGTTCTCCAAAGGACTATCGCAAACTGTATTATTATAATTTAGCTGAAACGAAACAACAGATCTTACTCGAAACATCTGAACAGTAAATAACAATGCAAAAAGAATCCTATTTGGATTGTTTTTGCATTGTTAACCTTTTTAAATAATTGGTTGACATTATGTTTGTCAGAAGATATAATCATACTGTCTTTACAAATAGAACATGACTTCGAAAGGGTATCCTTATGCAAACTCAAAAAACAAAAACTTTAGTTCTAATCGGTATTATGACAGCCGTAACCTGTATTCTGGGACCGCTCTCTATTGCACTCCCCATCTCACCTGTCCCAATTTCATTTACGAATCTGGCAATTTACTTTTCAGCAATCTTACTCGGCTGGAAAAGAGGGACCATTAGCTGTTTGATTTATCTTCTGATTGGACTGATTGGTCTTCCCGTTTTTTCAGGCTTTACCGGTGGTCCTAATAAACTGGTTGGTATGACTGGTGGTTATTTAATCGGCTTTATCTTCATGGCACTGATTACAGGATTTTTCGTGGAACATTTCAAGAACAATATTCTCATGACAGTTGTCGGTATGGTTCTGGGAGCACTTGTAACCTATGCACTCGGAACAATCTGGCTTGCATATTTGTCCGGTATGACTTTTACTGCTGCTTTATTTGCAGGAGTAATCCCATACATTCCTGGAGACCTTGTTAAAATTGCGATTGCCGCAATTAATGCTCCAATTATCAAAAAACGGTTGGCAAAAAGTGGATATCTGTCCTAAATACACTTTTGTAAGTTGCTTAAAAGACCGGAATACTTTGAAAGTATTCCGGTCTTTTTTATTCGTCAAACTTCTTCAACTCTTCTTCAAATTTCAACATATGACCTTCATATCCGTCGATTTTTGTATCTAAATATGACAATGTTTCCTGCAATTCCTCTATTTTTTCAAAGATATGTCTTCTTTGCTCTATTAATAACTCTTTTCTTGCTACGATTGTCTCATTTCCCGACTGAAACAAACTAACATATTCAATGAGAACTTCAATGGAAAGTCCAGCACTACGCATACATTTGATAAAATGCACCCATCGGCAATCTTCTTCGGTATAATCTCTATTGCCGCTACCATTGCGATTTACCGTTGGTAATAAGCCAATCCGTTCATAGTAGCGTAATGTATCAGCTGTTAAACCATATTTCTTTACAACTTCTGCAATTGTCATATGTGTTCACTCCTTTTAAAATTGTAATACCCATTTTAACGGTCTCTATCAATGAATTGCTATTTCTAATATTCCTATATTCTTTTAATTTATTCCCTACTATATTATAGACACATCTTAAAAATATTCACAACATCATCCTCATTTAATGGCTTAAATGCATATGCAAGACCACCAAGCATGACAGCTTTCCTCGCCATAACTTCAAAATTACTCGTATCAATTCCAATCTCCGTAAAAGAATTTTGTAATTCTAACGTGTGAAATAAGAACTCTGAGACCATTTCGATACTCTTTTTGGCAACATCCATAGGATCCAACTTTGGATCAATCCCAAATACGTTACATCCAAATTGATAGAACTTGGATACTGTAGTCTCATCCAGGGTATATTCCATCCAACGCGGTGTCAGAATTGCAAGACCCAGACCATGGGTAATATCATAAATTGCAGACAACTCATGTTCCATCGGATGGCAACTCCATGCCTGCATTTTACCTCCATTTACAAATCCATTGATAGCCCAGGAAGAAGTCCACATCAGGTTAGCCCTAGCTTCATAATTTTCTGGTTCTGCCATCGCAACTGGTGCGAATTTTATAATTGTTTTTAGCAACCCTTCCATAACAGTATCAAGCATATACAGATCTTGATTCCTATTAAAATAAACTTCTAATATATGATTGAACATATCCGCTGCACCACAGGCAGTTTGATATTTACTAACTGTATAGGTATTGGTTGGATCAAGGAACGAAACTTTCGGTTGCATCACCGGAAATAACAAACCAATTTTATCCTTTGTCTCTGGATTACTGATTACACCGCCACAGTCCATTTCAGAACCGGTAGCCGCAAGCGTAAGTACATCAATAATAGGAAGGCACTTTTCCACTGTAACTTTCTGCGTCAAAATATCCCATGCATCTCCATCATAAAAAGCTGCTGCACCAATAAACTTTGTACAATCAATTACAGAACCGCCACCAACGGCTAATAACACATCAATGTTTTCTTTTTTACAGATATCTGCACCTGCATTCACAGAGGATACTCTTGGATTTGGCTCAATTCCTGAGAGTTCAAATAATTCAAGTCCTGCTTTTTTTACTTCTTCTACAATTTTTCCATAAAGACCTATCTTCTTGATTGATCCACCGCCATACGTAAGAAGCACTCTTTTTCCATATTTGCTAAGCTCCGCTCCAAGATTACCCAACTGATTTTCTCCAAAATATACTCTTGTTGGAATGTCATATATAAAACTATTCATTGTATTTCTCCTTTTCTTTCTTCACGTTTTTAATGTCATTTCCTATCTCAAATCCATGTTTCAATCATTTACATAGTTGTTTCCTTTTCGAGAAAAATATACAATTAATTCTTTTGCCATTTTATTCTCCTTCCGGATAGTCCGTAGATGCAGCTATCTCCGTCTGCGATTGAAATCTGTCACACGTGCCTTTAATATCGAAATGGTGATTGAGAGCGCCTGAGAACCTAACACAATTCTCATCGGGCTGGATTTTTGTCCATACTTTCAATCATACGTGCTATCAGATTGGTTGCACAGTACTAACTACCTTATCTCCATTTTCTAAAAGCTGTTTTGTTATTTCAATTTTCTGTAGTATTCCTCTCTTACTTCTTCTAACCATTCATTACTTGCACCTTCTGCCGGCACTTCAATTGCAAGATGCGCAAACCAGCTGTCCGTAGTTGCACCATGCCAGTGTTTTATTTCTGCAGGAATATTCACTACATCACCCGGCACCAATTTTATCACTTCTTCTCCCCATGCCTGATAATAACCGTTACCACCAGTTACTAGTAGAATCTGTCCCCCTTTATGATGTATATGCCAATTGTTGCGACATCCTGGTTCAAATGTCACATTCCCAATCCCCACGCCTTTTGTCGTCAACATATTTAAATAGGCTTTTCCTGTAAAATACTTGCTATACATTTCTGGCAATGCATCTCCAACTGGGAAAATTGCACCTTTGCTCAATTCATTATTTGTAATCATTTTAAGTGCCTCCACTTTCTACTTTTTACATTTTTATTATCGTTTTTCATTTTCTTAGTTACCCTTGTTGTCTTTCCCTTGCGACCTTTCCTTTTTTACCATATCATCTGGAGTTAACTCCAATGCAACAAAAATTTTTTGTCTATAAAAAAAGACCACAACACACCTATCTGAACGAAAAATTTCGGTGTGTCATAATCTATTCCTTTTTAGGCTTCCTATCTTTAAAAAAGATATTTAAAAAGTGGTTTCGTTTTCCAAACGCAAATTAAAGTACTCCATAACCGATGTTTCCTGAAATCCACAGGACTGGTATAAATTAAGTGCCTTCTCGATCTCTGTGGCAACCTGAAGCATAATCTCCTCTGCATTTCTCTGCTTCAATTCTATAATGGATTGTACCAAAATCTCCCGTCCATATCCCTTCATGGTATATCATGCTTCCTAATTTGACTTTTTTCAACTCAAATTAATAAAACTCTACTCTTTCATTAACTTTTCATATTACACGTAATTTCTAGTTTATTCTTTAAGTTTTCTTAATATATGATGCTCATCTTTGCGTTTTCTGACAAAATAGTATATACTTAAAATAACCAGTAACAAATGGGTGCCGTTTCCCATCCCTTAAGGAGGTATGAAACATGTCAAGTTCCAAGAACAAAATGAACATCACAAAAGATAAATTAATTGGAGAAGCAAAAGAAGCAATTGGAAAAGTAACCAATAACGAAGAATTAGAATTAAAAGGAAAGATACAATCCTCTAAGTCCGACATCTTCGAAAAAGCGGACGATATCAAGGAAAATATCGCTGGAAAGCTGAATGATATGATTGATAAAAAGAAAGAAAAAGAGAATTCAAAAAAATAGCTCGTTTCCTATTTTCATTGTTTCTCTATCGCTCACGTAAGAAAGAAGACATGCTACTATTTTTTCAAGTAGTTTGTCTTCTTTTTTTATAACGTATTCTATATTTTTTATCTCATTTTTCAGATTTATTCTTTTATCCATGAGAAAGCATATTCCACATTCTCAGGCAAAGTGATATCTGGTTCGCTCTCTGTATGAAAGGCACCCTGCATCATCTTTTCCTTTACAGCAAAGTCAAAATGAGCTGCCGCAATCCCCATATCAATTCTTTGAATGTCATAAGCAAACCGATCACTATAATTTGGTTCTTTATATTCATAAAAATGGCAACCTTGCTCTGTTACGACAATTCTCCATGGCTGTTTATTCGATGCTGAAGGTCCAAGACGCACCATTTCCAATGCAAATGCAAGTTCATTTGCCTCTTCTTTGCTAAGTGGTGTTTGAAAATCACTCTTAAAAAATAAGGAAGACCATTCTCTACGCTGATCCGCCTGGATCATTTTTCTCATCATGGTTTCTTTTATATGCTTCTTAGGTGCTGGATATCCGTAAGGTGTAACAATCGGAAAGATATCATTTTCTCCAATATTCATGGCATTGGCAAATCCTTTACGGTTGAATGTTCCTCCTAACCAACAGGTTCCAAGTCCTAAATGTGCAAGGTAAAGTATAACCGCTTCCATTTCATATCCTAACGCTTCTAATGACATCGGCTCAAGTTGTATCGTTGTTCCAATGTATTGCTCAGCCCCCGTAATCACCCCATAGGTTCCAAGCTTTTGCTGGTTCTGCGCTTCCTTACTTTCAAGAAAGTGAAAGTTCACCTTTTTCCCAAATGGATTCTCAAGCGACCCTACAAAAGCCTCTATTTCGTGTTTTAAATTAGTATCCACCTCTTGCTTTTGATAATTTCTTACACTATATCTTTTTTGTACGGCCTCTTCAACTGAAAAATCAATTTTCATAATGTGCTCCTTCTTTATCGTATTCTTGACCATGATTTCCTTTTTTCACTACCCTTGCAGACCCTTTGATTGTCGCTCCATATCCTCCACAACAATATCATAGATATCGCCCAGGGAAGCGCAATATTCAAGTAGTTTCCATGGCGTGTTCGTATGAAAATGAATTTTGATCAATTCTTCATCTCCAACCGCAAGCAGGCAATCGCCCAGAAGATTCTCTGTAATATACTGACTGATTTCATCTTCTGAAAGATTTTGTCCTTCAATCAATAATTGTGTATCGTACTTAAATTCCAACATAATTTTTTCCCATCTGCGTGCTTAAGCACGCGTACAATCAGAACTATTGTGAAATAATTATCAAATTATTTCACACTTTTTTCCTCCATCATATTGCTTGCATGCAATTATATCGCACATTCCCTATTAGTTCTACCACTTTATAAATATTTTATAAATGAAGTGGATTTTACAATGTATATTCGCCATATTCACAACCTGTTGATTTCATTTCAATATGGTCTACCAGGGTCTTCTTGCCTTCTTCTTTTTGATATAGCTTAATTTCTCCATATCCAGTTCCGCCATTCCATAGGCGATTATGCCGCTTTTTTCCACTCGGTGCTTCATAGTTGACAAGTAGCATTTCCGCTTTTGGGCAGGTTAACGTTAAGTACAAAACTGATTCCTTGTTTTGTGCCTTTAATTTCCACACATTTTCATTTTCAAATTCCCTGAATTTAAAATCAATTTTTGCCTTTGTCCAAAACTTTGAAAAATTATAGTCATAGTTTTTGCCTTCGTAATTCAGGCACCCTAAAAGTTTTCTGCCAAGGTTTACACCAAACGCCTTAGGCTTGCCGCCACCAAACTCTACGGCAGATTGATTTAATATTTTCCCTGAAATAAGACTCTTCATATTGCAACTGCTAATCCATAGCCAGGGAGAAGTATAATCGCTTCCCCAGTTCTTATCTGCATATCCATAGGATTTCCCTGGAATGATATCATACTGTTCGCCGTTGTATCGCAATTCCCCACTATACTCCGTCTTAATCCCTTCCGCATGCCAGAACATCTCAAACGCATTCAGTGCACGAAAAATTTTAGAGGCTCCATATCCTACATGGAACGCTATTTTCTTATTGATTTGAATATCCCAGCTCATCTCTCCAGCATCACACATATATTCAGGATGTTCCTCTACTTCCCGTTTTGATACTTTGCAAAATCCTTTCATATGTGTTTCTGTAAGAATGCATTCTCCAATTTTTAAATCCAACTGTTTTTTTGAGCTAACCATTTCTTTGATCGGGTAAAAATTATGTATCTGACATGGTTCTTCTCCCCATGTTCCAACCTTGATCAATGCATAAGATGGTTTCACATTTCCAGCCTGGTTTTGAGGTAATTGTCCAAGTATTGGAACATCCCATCCCAGCGCTGGATTGCAGATAAAATATTCCACAAAAAATGTTCTGGCCTTTCCAGTTGTCTTATGATATCCGGTAAAACTATGCCACCACCAATCATATCCATTTGAAGCAAGAGGCCCCGATAACATATATGAATTTCTGCTACACACTTTTTTATTCATAAACAAATACCTCCTATCGTCAAGCTATGTTTACTACTATTATATCTACTTACTATCAGAAGAACAATCAGCATGTATCAATAAAAACAAAAAATTAGATGAATTTTTTTAGACAAAAGGCAACAGCATACCTGTTACATTTTTTCAATCAATTCACCTAACGCTTCCCCATCCGTGGATTATTGTTTCTCATTCCATCACTATTTTATCTGCTTCCCTACTTCACTTTTATTCCCCTGCAAAACCAGCCATTCCAAAAGCACCTGGTCCACCATGGGTTGTAATCACACAGCCTGTTTTGATCCATGTGATATTTTTATATTCCAGTTTTTTCGCTGCCTCTTCTACCTTTTCCCGTACCTCAGCCGATAATCCTGTTGACCACAACAGCCATAGATGCTCTTTTAACAGGTTTTCTTTTTGTGTAAATTCTTCTAAAAATTTAATGGCAATTCGTTCCATTCTACCTCTGTATTTCTTTTTTGCAACCAAATAACCATCTATCGTTTCAATAGACGGGTGAAGATTTAGTAACTTACCTCCTAAGCAAACTGCATTGCTAACCCGCCCTCCAGCTCTAAGATACTCCAAATCTTCAGGAAGAAAACTCATTCTTGCCTGTACGCAAAGAGTTTCAATCATTTTCACTGCTTCCTCTATCGTAATTTCCGGATTTTTTTCTAACATTTCTGCGATTCGAAATACAATCAGTCCCTGCCCCGCCGATACTTGTCTGGTATCAATGCTTGTTACATAATCCCGATCCTCTGCTGCAATCAAAGCGCTTTGAAAAGAACAAGTCGTAACTGCTGAATACGCCAGATGCAGTATCTGTTTTTCCGGCCACTTTTCATGGACTTCATCAAAAATAACGCTGAAATCTTCCGGCGAACACCCACTTGTTTTCGGCAATTTCTGATGTTCCTCATAATAGCTACAAATCTCCTCTACCGGAAATGCGCCATCATCTTTTGTAACATCATTAAATGTAACATGCATCGGTACTAAAATCACACTAAAACGCTTTGCTATTTCTTTGGGCAGATCAGAACCTGTCTCTGCCACTATCACAATATTCCCCATTTTTCTTCCTCCTGTACTTGATTACTATCATATAGGAAAACCCATTAAAAGTACATGAATTATAAAACTCCCTAAGCTCTGCTTTTCTATTTTCCGGAAGCAAACTTTTCTTAATTCCACGAATCGCACCTTCTAAAGCATATAATCTGTGAATACAAGCCGATTCATCCATTTCCTGAATCTTTAGCCATGCTGCTTCTGCTCCAAGTTCTTTTAAGTGTTCATAGTTTCCTATTCCAGCTTCCTTTAGCTGTCTTGCAACTTCTTCTCCTATATTTGGTAAATCAGATAATTGTTCCATTATTACCTCCTCAAAGGTGATTCTTAATCAGAATCTACCCTAATCATAACGATTCACTCTCTCATCCAAAGCAGTTATTCAATCGTTGCACTTTCCAACAAAGTGATTGTTTTATTCTCACAATTCAGTTTGGCACTCACCCCGTAAGGTATAATTCCAATTGGCATCGCGTGACCAAAGTTCACATTGTAAAGGATTGGTAAGTGATTTAAATGTTCTTCCGTCGTTACTACCTGTGTGATTACCGATTTGTACTCCTCATAGAATGCTTCTCCCTGAGGCTTTCCAACAATAATTCCATGAATCACTTTCAAAATACCTTGGGCAGCCAGATTTCTAAAGGTCCATTCTATAAAATCTGGAGATGGTTTCTCTTCACTCGTTTCAACAAATAGAATACTTTGTGCTATCCTGAAACAAAATAGTTTGGATTGCAGCTTTCGTGTAATCAAACATTTTTACATATTCACCAAATTCACACATAACTGATGGTCCGTATTGTATCGTCTCCACCAATCGCACAAAATATAGCATGTACTGAGGAATCTTCAAATGCGTCCATTAAGTCCTTAGCGCGAAGTTCTGGATGCATGGCAACAAATTCGCTTCCCTTTAGTGCATGAGGCATTGCTACCACTTCAAGTCCAAAGTCCTTTTCTAATCTGCTTTTTGCAATATAAAACTTATGAATGAATGCATCATCTCCTAAACCACCCCACGACAAGCTGACAATTGCGATTTTGTCCCCTCTATGTAATCTTTTCGGTTTATTCAATAAGCACCTCCCCGTCATTTTTTTGTTATTCTTCTATTATTCTTCTATTATTCTTTTACTTACCTTTCCTTCATTTCCCATTTGACAATACAGCATTTTTATAGCTAATCAGGATATGACTTGGCGCAAATAGAATGGCACCAGCTATCAACAAAACCGACCTATTTGTTCTACTGCCTCCACCGGTTTGTTCACCCACAAATTATCAAATCCATCTTTATTACGTATCGCAAAAATAATATTTTGAATCATGATAATCATCACAAACGCTAGTCCATATATATTGATCCACTCTATTTGCATTTTTTTCATCTTCCTTAGTTTTTTTAACATTCTTTCTATTGATTCTTTTCCTAGCTGTCTGGTTATTTTTTAAAATTCCATCACCAAACCAGCATGAAATGCCTGCACTTGTTCTCCAAGTTCTTTTTGTAAAACACATAAGGAAACTTTACCGGTACAATGTCCCGTATAGATGGATTCGATCCCTGTTTTTTTGATTCTTTCCCCTAATTCCTTTACTTCCTCTTTGGAATTTTGATAAGTATGAAATCCTCCAATCAATGCCTTTATTGTCTCATCTGGGAAAGTCTTTGAAACCTCTCTGATAATTTGATCAGCACCGCCATGAGAACAACTGTTAAAAATAACCAGGCCTTCATCGGTTTTAAAAACCAGGCTCTGTTCATGTGCAAAATTATCTGCCTCCCATTTCCATCTTTTTTTTAGATACATATTATTTTTCCTGCCAATTTCCGAAAGATCAACACCTTTATGCGGTATTAGAAAAACTCCTGGAACTATTTCTACGTCTCCCTCCACATATTCAATGCGATCCCGAAACTTAACTAGCGTATTCTTTTTGATTCCTATATATTTATGAAAAATCCACTTCTTAAAATAGTTGTTTTCTTCAGAACCGGCACGCAAGAAGAATTTTGCATTCCGATTTGCGGAAAAGAAATCTTGCATTCCGTTAGCATGGTCAAAATGGGCATGGGATAACACTCCAAAATCAACTTTCTCTAAATCTTTTCCTAATTTTTCTGCATTCTTCACAAAAAGATCGGAAGCCCCAGTATCCAGCAAAATATTGTATTTCCCATATTCTATATAGATGCTTAGTCCCCATTCCCCTTCAATTTGTTCATTCGAAATATTATCTACCAACACTGTTGCCTTCATATTATGCTCCCATCTCCTCTTTGAATAGGACCGGCATCTTCTACCTATTCCAAGAACAGTCTCTTTTCAAAACCACCCCGGTCCACTTTTTCTCCTGACTCTTTGTTCGAAAATATTCCACTAAAAATAGACCAAAGTTCATCTTTGGTAAGTTGATTTTGAACATAGGATTCTTCTTTTAAATCGTAACCTGCCATAAATGGGTTCCCTTCAGTTTAATTTCAACTATTGATCATTCACATTCGATTTTCCCGTTCACCAATCGGCAGGATGCGCCGTCAGCATATTGCTGTTCTTTTTCTTTTGCAATTCCCTCTACGACTTGAATAATTTTAGAAAGTGGCTGTGCGCCGCTAATCTGCTGATTCCCATTTATGACGAGTGCCGGGACCCCTTGAATGTTATATTGTTTTACAAGAAGAAAGTCCCTCTCTACTGCATCCTTTGTCTCTCTGCTATTGTAATGTTGCACCCATGGCTCAAAGTCGATGCCGCTTATTCTTATGCAATCCTCAATAATCTCGTTTTCCTCAATATTCCGATTTTGTACAAACAAGGCATTTTGCAACGCATCAAAAACATCCCAATACCCAGCATCGCCCGCTACGAAGTATGCCGCTTTGCATGCCAATAGTCCTTTCATCGAAGTCGGAAATAAAAAGTCCGCCTGTAGCATTCCAGAGATGTTAAATCGGTGCAGATCATCGTTATGATTCGCATGCTCCCAATGGTTCATTATCTCTTCCTTGGCCGCTTTTCTTGATCCAAACATGAAATCGAAATCTCCAACCGATTTGACTAAGGCATAGGAACGATGCACAATTTGTATTTCCGGCATCAGTTTTTGGAGCTGACGCATCCGATAGGACATTGGAAAGCAAAAACTGCATATAACGTCATGAAAAAACTCGATGGTTACTTGATTCATTTTATCCCTCCACCTATTTCTACAAACTCTCTGCATTGTAAATCGTATTTTGAAATCTTCTTTGCACTTCTTCCTCTAACTCATTACCATAGTCCATTGTGTGCTTATACTTGATCACTGTAGCTATCGTGACGGTCATCTATAACATTGATGCTTCTTCTAGACAAATTCAAATATATAATTTTTCCATATTATTATCACCGTACTAAATTTGAATTTTATTAGTTATTCTTTTATAAATCTTTTATCCGAGTTGGGTATTCCACTTTCATCAGATACATATCTCTCAACTCGCATATGAAGGTTATACTTTTCTCGAAGTTTTATAATTTGTTCCATCATTGGCGAGGTATGGTGTATATCAATAGAATTCTGGTCTTTCCAACTGTCAATCAATAAAATAGTCTCCTTGTCCTCCATCGGAAAAAAATATTCATATTTAATATTTCCATACTCTGCCCGAATATTGTTTACAACATTACTTTCAACCATTTCTT
>CANRNK010000054.1 GCA_947631985.1 uncultured Lachnospiraceae bacterium
GCCAATTCAGCTAAAGCGCCTCCAATAGTTACTAATCCTTTAGCAATTTGATCCCAGGATAAATTTCCTATCTTGCCAAGTACGTTTGCTATGATTTCAAGAGCCGCTCCAACTGTGATAAGTCCGGTTCCTATGACAATCATATTTTTAGGCATTAGATTAGCTGCAACTGCCACTTCCGCAAGAGAACCTCCCATTGCAGACAATCCTTTTCCTATTCCTTCCCAACTCATACTTCCAAAATCAGTTACAGCGGAAGCGAATATTTTCATAGAGGCAGCAATTGCTGTTAAAGCCATTCCCGTTGCAATAATATGCTCAGCATTACCTGTAAGTTTAGTAAACGCTGCTAATTCAAGCAATAATGCCCCTATACTTGCAAGTCCTTTGCCAATTTCTTCCCATTCCATTTGTCCAAAATCATTACATGCAGATGCGAGTATTTTTATTGCCGAAGACAAAACAACTATACTCGAAGCGGTACTGACAGACTTTCCACCAAATTCAGTATGGTTTAAAAATAGTGAAACTTCTATTAAAAGACTACCAACGCCAAATAACCCTTTAGATAGCCCTTCCCAGTCAAGCCGTGCCAAATCATTACATACAGATGCCAGTATCTTAATCGCAGAAGCAAATATAACCATTCCACTCGCACCTTTAATAATGCTTTGAGTCCCTTTGCTCATAATCTTTGCTGCACTCACTATGCTTGTTGTTAAACCAACAATTCCAATAATACCAACTGCAAGCTGTTTTAAATCCAAATCACCGATTTTCTTCAAAGCAGAAGCCAACATAAGTATAGCCGTAGCCATACCATTCATCAAAACCACGCCTTTAAAAGCTCCTGTAAGACTACCGCTGATCTTTGAAAATATAGCCATGGAGCCCATTAAATCAGCAAATAACATAGTCATAGCACCAAGCGAAGAATTCAATTTTTCACTGTCAATTAAAGATAAAGCCACAATGGAAGCAGAAAGAATTCCGATAGCACTTGCAATTTTAAGAAGGGTTCCTGCTTTTAACTGAGTCTGATAAGCTTCAAAACAACCTCTTACTCCGTTCAAGATATCGACAATTCCATCTGCAATATCTTGTAATCCCTCAAGAGGTTTTACAACATTTTTGAGAAATTTATTTATAGCGACAGCGATTCCACTTACAGATAAACCGCTAATTAAATCGGAAATTCCATTGAAGTCAGCATTTCTAAATTTTTCTCCTAAATCACCCATTAAATCTCCGATAACTGTAGTTATATAACCTGCAATAGTTTTTATGCCTTTCCACAAAGCTTCCAATACTTGTAAAAATTTATTGCCGGACAAGGCAGAACCCATTTTATCAAACGATGATATTACAATAGTTTTCATACCGTTAACAGCATCGCCGATATTTGACATTCTCTCGTGAATTCTTTCAAGAAATGCATGAAATGCCTCTAATCCAGGTATGTTGAATTTTTCTTTTATACTCTGAGCAAACTCTTTTAAAATTTTTATAGCATTTTTAATAAAATTAATAATTCCTTGAACGGCTTTATTAAAAATGTTACTTTTCTTAATTGCTTCATCAAATTTAACGAGCCATTCTCCTATAGCTCCCGTTATGCTTAGAATGCCCCCTCCGAGATTACCCATTGTATCCGTAAGAGGACTTACAACTTTAAATACAGCAGAAAACACCTGTTTAATAATATCAAGAACTGCAAATAATCCTTTAAATGTATTCTTCAAATTTTCAGAAGCTGTATCGCTTAACTTCAAATGAGATGTAAATTCCCGAAGTCCTTCAGTAAAACTATAAAGCTGTTCAGCCGTTGTCGGAGGAAATATCTCTCTGAAAGCTTCTTTAATCGGACGTATGACACTTATAAGCCCTTCAAAAGCATTCTTTACGGATTCAATTAAATTTTCACGTCCTGAAGTTTTTGACATTTTCTCGGCAAATTCATCCAAAGATATACTGCCATCTTTAACAGATTTGTCAAACTCCTCTAAAGCTTTTACTTGTTCTCTGGTATAACCTAAAGACTTTAATTCCTCATCGGATAAACCTTTCGTTTTTTTTATCAAATCACTTAAAGATTCGGACAAAATATCCGAAGTCACCCAACCACTTTGGAGTGATTTTTCAAATGAACCTGAAGATTTAATCATTTCATCAACTGCAATCCCATGTTTTTTCGCTGTTGATATTATAGATTCTTTATATTTTTCCGAATTACCGATTCCTTCATCAATAAGCTGTTTCCAACCCGAACTCAATCCCTTTGAAAGAAGAGTATTACGAGCATCTGACTGAGCATCTATAAAACCTCCAACAACATTACTGATCTTAGTCCAAAGTTCTTTTGCTTCGTTAAAATCTCCAAATATAATTTCCCAAGTTCTTGCCCATCCAGAACCTACAGCTTCTTTCATAGTATCCATCAATTGAGTAAATGTTTTAACATCCTGCGCAGCAGCAAATGCCTTTTTGCCAATTTCTGTTGTTTCATCTGCATAATTCCTCAGTGTATTAACAAGAACCTCTGTTGTCATCCATTGGTGTGACAATGAATCATTAAAATCCTTTGTGGAATTGAACAAACCCGAAACTTTACCATTTAAATCAGTTGTTGTAGTCTTATATTCGTTTCCAACCTTAACAAGAATTCCCATTGATACAGCTGTATCTATAAGCTGCTGCTTAAATTCTACCGTAGCCATATTAGCATTCTCAATGGATTTCCAGTCAATAAGTTTAACATAACCCGCAGACAATGCTTGAGCAAAGTTATACATAGCTCTGGAAGCCTCTTGTGTATTAGCGCCGGATACGGCTGCTGCATTTGAAATACCCTGAATAGCCATAACAGAATCTTGAAGACTGACCCCTGCATTGGTAAATTTACTGATATTTGAGGTCATATCAGCAAATGAATAAATCGTTTTGTCAGAATATGTATTTAACTCACTAAGATACCCGTTGACTTCTTCCAATGATGCTCCTGAACTCATCATCATTGTCTGAATAGAACCCATTTTAAGCTCATATTCTTCAAAACCCTGCATTATCGGTTCTATAGCTAAAGAACGAATTAATTGTTTTCCAACATTAACAGCTGAGTTTGCTATATTTGCAAGAGCAGCTACAGCTACAACATCAAGGGCTGAAAATTTAGAACGTATGTTTTCAACAGCGCCGCTGAGTCCTGATATATCACAATTCTTAGCGGCATTATTTATATTCTCAAATCCTTTGGATGCATTTGTTAAATCCAGGCTTTTCTTAAGTTTATCCAGAGTTGACATACTTGTTTGAACATTAGACTCAAACTGTTTGTTGTCAAATTTCATTTCCACAATTCTTTCATCAATTATTTTGCCTATAGCTTAGTAACCTCCTTCCATGCTTCTTCCAAAATTTTATCAAAAACAGGCCGTATAACAGGATTGATATAATCTCTTCCCTGTATCCAACCGCCATTTCCGGTTCCATGTCCATATTGCAAAATAACTGCAATATTGACCCCATTTTGAATATTTGAGTTATAAAAAGAAATTGATACCACTCCGTTTTTATTGGTTATCTTATAATACCATGATTTGGCAGTTTTCCCCGAATCAATAGGAGTTGCAGACGAAAGAGCAGTTACACCTTCTTTACCGTATTTATCTAAATTTCCAAGGCGTACCGTTTCTTTTACTCTTTCTAAAAATTTTGTCAGCTTAGAAAAATTACCGGTTTGTTTAAAACTTATCATTATATAATCAACCCTTTGTATTAAATCGTTTTTTTCGTGCGGCATTTAATGCTGAGTTACGTTTCATAATAGCTCTTTTACTCATATTTTGAGGAGGGCGATTTTTAGCATTACATACCCTGATAAGAGTAAGAAGACGACTAAGATGCCATTTCTGGCATTCGAAAGGGATACCGAACATAATCATCCAATAATAAATAAGTTCCGACGTTATTTGCTCTCTGCTTTTTTTCCCCGTATTGATTTCCGAAACATAAGTAGCGGTCATAGGCTCTTCTATATACTTGTTGATCTGAGCAATATTTTCATCGGTAATGTATTTATATACTTCCGGTTTTACATTTTGTGTAATTGTCATACATTTTATATAGTCAAGAGTTTCTTCAAAAGTTTTAGCTTGTCTTGAAAAAAATGCCTTACGCCATTTGGCTTCCCATTTTGAAAGAGAAACAAGAGAATGTTCTAACTGTAACGTCTGCTCTTTTGTATAGATAAACTCCTGTTTTCTCTCATCCCATAATTCAATAATTGGTATTGTAATCTGAAGCATTCTCTTGATCCTCCGCTATTAAAAAATCTATTGTTTTACATCCATTGTATCAATATTCCCTCCGTTTATAGGAAAACTTGACGAAAAATTCATATTACCGGTATTTTTAGGAATTATACCGTTTACAAATTTTGCTGCGGCATCGGCATTCGCAGCCAACTCCATAAATAACTTAGAATACGCCTCTGTCTGTGAAAAAGCTATTGAAATTTCATCTGATTTTATAAATCTTCTTCCATCCGGACTTTTTTCACCATATGCCTTAAGTATTAAGTCCTTAAAAATTTTGATAATCGCAGGAGCATCCTGAGCTGCAACAATTTTAGTAATCAGTTCAGTCAATCCGCCGCTGGTACTCATTTCCATCTCCATAATTTCAGCTGTTGAAAGATTAAAATAGAAATCCTCTGTTCTTTCTGAACCATTATAATCAGTATAACTAATGGTTTTCTTTAACATATTAAAATCTCCTTTCATGAATCAATTTTAGGAAATACCGCATAAGAATATTAAAAAAATAATTTTCATTTTTTAGTTATGCGATATTTCCTTTACAAAACTGTCTATTTAATTACTCCTCATTCATCAGAGAAATAATCTCATCCGGAAGAGGAAGCTTTGGTTCCGTAGTTTCATTTCCATATAAAATATTTTCAAGAGCTATTAATTTATTATTATCAACCTTTGTAGAATCAATAGTAATTGATGCTGTTGGCTTAAAACCCGGAACAGAAACAGGTGTAGTCGTAATTTCCCAAGAGAAAGTAATAGCCTCCGGACTATCATTAACGGTTGCATATCCTTTCTCAGAAGGAGATGCCATAGCTCCGTAAATCAAGTGCAGTTTATATCCGTAATCAGAACCTTCGACATCATTTCCAAGAGTTGTTCTATAACATAAGCCGAACTTTTTTCTTTTTTGCTGACCTATTACAACCCCATCGGCAATTTCTGCTGAGCCATCGCACTCAGCAAATTCATCAGGATATGTATACGCTTCAATCGTAGCACCGAATTCTTCGGCAGATGTTAAATTTAAATACTTGATATCATCAGCATAAAGAGGGTTAGGCTCAGCACCAGATGGACTTTCTGTAACAGCAGTCAATCCATTCCATGCAACACCTTTAGAATATTTCCCGCTAAGGTCAACAGGATAAAGAACACCCTGTTTAACTCCTGTTTCATAATAACGTTCACCGGTACTATCCCAAACAAGTTTACTCATTAAAAATTACCTCCTTAGATATACAAAATAAAGACCCAATGATTCAGATTATCGCCGGTATAAGCTCTACTAAAACTGCATAAAGGCAGAAGTAAAAGTTCATTCGGTATTTTTGAATCAGGGTCTTTATCAATAACTGTTAAAATATAACGTCTTGCATATAGATATGGTTTATTATCTGCATATTTTATATCAACATCGTCAATGGCGTAAACAATACAAGGATAAACCATTTTGATTGATTCCGGAGGCTGAAAATACACATATTCCGAACCAAGAATCTGTTTTAATTTATCGTGTAATTCAATTCTGTCGTTCATTATATATGCCCCCTATGGTTAATATAAGGCGCGGATACTGTATTTCAATATTAGTTATTTTCCATTTTGTATCCATCCACTCAATAAAACGCATTGTTTGAAAATTTTGGCAGGCAAATGGATCGGCAACAATACTAATTTTATTGTTGATATTCAAGTTATCATTCAGATGCTCGCCTGATTCCCATTTCCTACTAAATTGAAGAATATCACCATAATACTTTCTCTCTGTGACTTCTTCTTCCCATATGCCCGGTCGTGTTTCCTTGTTTTCGCTGAAACCAATTATCCCATAAAATTTTGCCATTTTGAATTTCCTCCCATATCAAGGCAAGACTAATCAACCTTCCCATCAAGTACAAGACCCGCCAGACTATACGTCTTTTCGACATTATCTTCACCCTTCTTAGTCTTGATCTTGATTTTCTGAGAAGTATTCTTAATACGATATACGCAGAATTTATCAATTGTTAAATCTACATAATTCGGATTGGTGCCACCTTCGACCTTTGTAGTAACTGTTACCCCTTCAGGTATTTCAACGTCCAAAGCTAAATAATAACCCGGAGTAGAAGCTTCTTCATCACCAAATTGCTGATATGATTCAACCTTTTTCAGTTTACCTCTAATCTCATCCTCGATAATCTCAACGTTTTCCTGAAGGGCATTTACTTGAAGGCCATATCTCATAGTCCCCCCGCTCGTGGCAGTAATTACGGCGGGACTAATCATTCCCCCAACGGCATCTCTAAAGCAATAGCCGAATGATATCGAGTCAAGGCTCCGGACAATCTGGTTTCCAACAGATACTTCTCCTGGTTGAAATCGATGTCAAACTGATTAAATCTTGTAATTTCACCACCCTTTGTACAACCAATAGTATAATCAGCCATATTCACAAACAGACCAAGAAGAGTCTTCTTATTTGAAACCCCCTCATCTCTCTCCAAACCTTCGAACTGTTCCACCGCATAAATGTTGCCAACATTCAAAGCTTTTGCCAAATCTTCAACCGTATCGTAAATTCGACGACCATTCAAATCTCTAGCCAAAAGCATTACATTAACAAGATGTGGTGTACAGTAAAAATCCGGAGTACCGCTGCCTTTATACTCTTCTCTAGCATATAATGCTGCACGAATAATTGCCTCAGCATAAATATAATTTTCACTGAAGTTCACCTCGGTACTTGTTCCCTGAAGCTCTTTCTTAGCTTCCTTAATATTGACATCCACATGAATGGTAAAATAATCGTCATCCTGCCAAATCGGACGAATATGAGTTTCATCAATTTTCTCATCTTCACCAGATTCTCGTCCATCACCAACCATAACTGCAATAGCAATTTCTTCATTCAATTTTTCACGCATATCTTGATAAATATATGCGGCTACATCGAAATCAACAATATCAACAATATCATCACGATTTAATTTATCCTTAACAAATACAGTTTGAGGATCGGTTGTTCTGTTATATAATTTCATACTGCCTCGATCAGCTTTCTTTTTACCCTTCTTGAATCCTCTTGCTCGAAGCTTTTCATCACGAGCATCCAACTGACGAGTGCGGATACGGCTAAACGGAGTCTTATAGGCTTTGCTCATAACCGCAGAAACCCATCCCTGATCACGAATAATACGCTCAGGAGCACCAGGATGCACGTCTCTAAAATCAGGAAATAAAGCATCTAAAGAGTTACTTAAATCCATACCCTCCATATTGGAATGAGCCAAAATATTTTTATTATTCTCAGCATAAATCTTAAGAGCAGTACGAAGTGTACCAACACTGTTCTGTTTTGCGAGAGAAATAATCCCCTCTTGGTCAGCATGGCTCAGGAAAATATTTTCCCTTACGCTGTCCTGATCAAATACATTATGCTTCATAATTGTTTTTCCTCCTTTACTATCATCATCTTCTTCATCTTCATTATCATCTGTATTCTCTATCTCTTCAAGAGCTTCACCAACCAATGCGTAAACAAGTTTTTTCTGTTCTTTAGTTAATGAATTGATAACATCACCAATAGTTTTTTCTTTATCGTTTTTGAGTTGCTTCGATTTTTCTTCATCTTCATTCATACCGGTTTCCCCTTTCTTTTCTTTTTCATTTGCTTCATCGGAATGATAAAGCATAATGTTTTCATAATAACTTACTGTAAGCTCTTCAATCTGATTTGGGTCAGCATCTGCGCCATGAGCCATCACTGTATCGATAAACGCTCCGGGATTTGCTCCCGCAAGAACAAGGCTTAATTCACCAATAATACCATGAACTACATCACGACCATTCTGCTGAAGCTGGTTTGCCCAAATTGAAAGAGATACAACATCACCATGCTGTACCAATTTCTTAGCCGTTTGACCCGATTCTGTATCGTTGAACGTACAATATGCGTAAACACCTTCATCTCGATTTTCAAGCAAAGCATGTCCGAGAACATTATCCTGAGAATTATGCTGATGATTCCAAACAAGACTGACGGTCTCGCCATTCTGCTGTTTAAAAGCATCTTTTCGGATGATTCGTCCATCGGCACACTGCAAGTCATTTCGAGTGGCCCAACCACTGAAATCATACATCGCCATTTTGAAATTCCTCCTCTCACTTCTTTTTTGACTTGCGTTTTGTCACTTTTGACATTTCAGTTGCAATCTTGTCGAATTCCCTCTGAAGAATTTCTTCATATGAAGAATCCAAAGATTTTTTTGCCTGTTTATAAGCCTCTCGCGCCGCTGCAATAGAAGATTTCAACCTACTTGCAACTTCTAAACGGCGAGTAGAAGCATCTTCTGAGTTTTGTTTTCTTTCTTGTTTCGCATTCTCTGCGATTTGTACTTTTTTCACAGAGGCATTTGTTCGGATAGATGATTTTTCTTTTTGAACACTTTCCAAAAGTTTAGAAGTCTCTGCTTTGGCATCACCTTGAAGCTTTGCAATCTTCTTGTTCCGCTCAGCGATTCTACGAGCACGTTTTTCTTTAGATAAACTTTCAGGAATCTTCTCATTCATAAGAACTTCAATTTTTGCATCTCGCTCTTCACTAATTTTCTTTATCTTAGCCACCTTTCTTTTATCAACAGATTCAAGATCAGATTTCTTCTTTATATTTACTGATTCCCTATCATCTGCTACAGATTTATTCAACATTTCATTTAATTGCTTTAATTGTGCAAAAATACGTTCCCGTGTTGCCTTTGCCTCTATTCGGAAAGTTTCAATTTTTTCATCTCTTGATTTTTTTTCCAACTCTGCCTTTATTTTTTTTTCTTTATTAATCGACTCTTTTGTATAAGACCACGCTTCTTTTCCTTGATCGTTAAGTTTTGTAGCAGATCTTTTCCCTTTGAGTTCCCTAGTCCGTATATAATATTCATGAGCCTTTTGGGGATCATAATAAGGAGAACTATAATGAATTAACTCAGCTATTTTTTCATTCATAATTCCCCTCCTTCAACATCAGAAACTTGCCCAATGATTGAATCAATATCTGATTCGAGACCATTCAACAATTCTTCAACAATCTGGTCATAATGAGCAATCGTTTCAGAATTATCAGAACCATTTTCTGATTCAGAAACTTTCGAAGATTTATCACTTGAAGATTGATTGATATTACTGTTAATTAATTGATCTGCCTTTGAATCAGAAGATGGGTACATCCCGATTACTTGTCGAATCTCATTAGATGTCATAATTTCATTCCTTGTAAATTTATCCGCAATTTCAGCAATACTATTTACAGGAACAAGTTTGAATGGATCTCGATAAAACAGAATATCCTGATTTTGAGACCGAGCTGTTTTAGTTAGAAATTTTCGTTTCATTTCATCAACAATTGCCGAAAGAATCGGTTCAATCGTTCTGCTATAATAATTAATCATTGTTTGTTCGTCTGCCGTACCATCAAGAATACTTTGCGTAATGCCAAGCTGACTAAATAATAACGAAGTAAGATACTCTATCTGTTTCATGAGATTATTCTCAAGAGATCGGTTCAATTGAGTAATATGCTCCGTACCATCCGTATAAGCAATACCATATTTAGAGCTTGCTAACTGACGTTCAATATCTTGTCTTCTGTTTTCAGCCTGTACTCTGCGTGCTTCAGTTTTAATTACATAAGGAAGCTGAATAATTAAATCAAGTTTACCAGAAGCCGTTTGTTCATCTGTCACATCCAATAGACTTAACTTCCTTATCAACCTCTTCATAGTAGAATTTGGTTCGTTAATTACAGCATAATGCGGATTCTCAATAATCGCAGCAAATTTTTTAGCAAGAAGAATATCTTCTTTTAGTCCTGTTTTTTCATTGTAAATACGTACTCGGATATGATCTGGATACCAATCAAGTATTTTAGCAGTCCGCAATGTTAAAACATCATAAGAACCTGTAATGTTGGGATCATCTGTTGTATCGACCGGAACAATAGCAACGCATCCTTCGTTAAGAAGGGACATTACAACATCCTGCATAAATGCTCGTCCAGTCTGATCCAAATTCGCTTCCAATGATAAACAATTATTTAAACCTGAATGAATCACTTCAAGAAAACGACCCTTGTTATCCAGACGAACATGCTGGACATTAATAGCTGCTACATCCAAAGCGATTCTGTTATAAACCGAAGTGATGATAGACCGTTCATTTCCCATTGTGAATCGAGGACGATCCGGACGATAAGAATAGCTGCTCCCTAAATTCATATAAGACCTCGTTGGATCCTTATTATTCATAAAAGCATTCCAGGCATGTTTCAGTCTGGAACCAAACGCAATTTCCATTTTGATTTTTCACCTACTTTCTTAAAAAATGTGCAAAGCGCTTGTTCTCCCTCACAAAATGCTATCATAAAAGCATATATATAATTGTGGAAGAAAACGATCGTTAATAAAAGCATACTAACGGAAGAAAAAATCAAGAGCATTCTAGATGCCTGTTACGAAAAAAAAACCTTAGCGGCATTCCCGAAACATCCGATTGTTATAACCTTGCAAGCGAATATATGCGCAAATATTCTTCCTCACAGCAGACTGTCAAAGAATTTGTAAAATGGCAAATAGCTAAATGTACCACATCTAGTTTTCTTACATTGCATCACTCAAACGCATTCCGATTCAGTTTATACGCCACAAAAGCATCCATCATAGCCGCTACTGCATCTATTTTTTGTTCTCCCCGTTTCTTGTAAAGTTTTCGATTCCCGTTAGTATCTTCAAGGGTAATACAATTCCCCATACAGAATGACATCAGTTCTTCATCAAAGAGCAACATACGTTCCTCTGACAACTTCTTTAATTCTCCTAAAGGAACCGATTCGGTCTTTGCACCTTGAATAACTTTCTCAATTCCAAACGGAGTGTTCTCATTTGCCCACCGTTCTACAAACTCCTTAGCATTATACGGATCATACCCAAAACATCGAACGTCATAGCCGGTTTTGGTAATATGAGCGTCTAAATCTTCATATACCAGCATCATATCCAAAATAGAACCTTCCATAACAATAAGACTGCCCTCTTTAATAAAGCGATCATATTTTATTCGCATTGCTCCTGGAAGTTTCATAAGGGTTAATTCAGATATATATGCTCTGGTCTTAATACCAAAAGCACCACCTTGAAGAGGAAAAAGAAATGTAAAATCGCAGAAATCATCACCGCGAGATAAGTCTCCACCCATTGAACAAGGCATCTGCCAATATTCCCTTTTACGGTGGGGCAGTGTTTCCTCATAAGTAAAGTAATAGGTATAACCTTCCATCGGAATTCCGAATCTTTTCGCAAGAATATCGTTTCTGGCTGCCGGAGCATTTTCCGCTCTTTCAACTTCTCTCTGATAAGTATCATAACTGACAGTTCGTCCAAGATTTGGATTAGCTTTCAGCCACATATCAGGGTTTGCAACTTCATCAATCGAATCCAGCTTATACCACCAGATAGAAGTATGAATATCACGATACTCTCCTCTGAGAATCTTCATCAATTCCATTTTGATTGTATCGCCGCTTCCATTTCGTACAGTTCCTTCTGAACTGACCGAAACAATAAGCCAATCCTCTACTTTTGCTGCACCCTGTTCAATTGCGCCGATTACGTCTTCCCTTACATCTCCGGAAAGCCATTCGTCAATAGTTGCAACTTTCGGTCTCATCCCCTGCAGTTTATCAATTGACATAGGACGGATTTCCAAAAGCGATCCGGTAAGAAAATTTTCTATTCCCTTCTTTGTCGGTGCAAGTTTCATTCGATTTGCTCTTGACCCGGTGGTATTCTGTAAAGAACCCTCAGTAAGAAAAGCAAAGAGTGGACCTCTTGCTCTGGTAATGGCAGTACGAATCGGACTCATGACCTCTTCTGCCTGTTTCATTGTCGGCGCAGTTGTCATCTGGTAAGTAGTCGATGTATCGACATTCAGAAAGTAACTTTGAATACAAGATTCATACAATGATTTAGAAGCCCCTCTGCCAATAATTAAGTATTGTTTATTGATAAGTCTTTTTTTGATCCACTTATTAACATAGTGTCCGCCGTACCCATCTGCATTTGGTTCATAAACGCTTCTTTCTTCAAAATAATACCAACCGAAAATTTGTTCTGCCCATAATTTAAAACTATCAAGAAGAACTAAATCAGAACCATCTGTAAGAGTCATCTCACCTTCACAGTAACGAATCCATCCTTCAACAACTTCATCGTCATAATAGATTCCTCGATCTGCAATCAGTTCATCAATACGCTGCATTTCTAAATCAATCTCTCGACAAATAGGAATTTCTCTGCGAATTACGGCATCTCGAAATATGCCGTAGTATTTTGGAACTGCAGTATTCGATAATGCCATAATATATTCTCCTCTTTTAATATTTATTTTGTATAATCAGTCAATTATAGCAATCTATAAAATCTTTAGAGCAAAACAACAAAATAATGATTGAATATGTAAATACTATTTCTGAAATGCCTTTTGTTATAGATTACTTTTTTCTGATTTGGTATAATCACCTCCTTCCAAGAGGATACAACGACCATTTAATTTTCCCAATTTTGGGCCAAAGATACCACCATAATGAGAAATAAAATTCATCCTCTCAACTCCTTTATTGATAACGCTATACCAAGAGCTGAACCTGTCACCCCCAACACTGTTCCTGCAGAATTAAGAACCCCCTGTACAAATTTTCTTCCTTTAGATACTTTATGAGAATTAACTTCTGAAAAAAGATTATTATACTGTCGTTCAAGAAATTCACGATTTATTCGTTCTCTCATTTCTTTATCACTCATTTTAGATAAATCCATTTTACTCATCGTAGTCTTAGGTCTTGTGTCTTTCTCAATATTGTTAAGTTCTTTAACAAATTTCAAACTTGTGTCGGCCACATTTTTACGACGAGTCAAATCCTCCCTCACCCATCTGCTTGGATCCGGATTTGATGTGTCAATGCGATTCTCTTTCTTTTTTCTAAGATTTTCTTGAATATCGCGATTATATCGTTTCTTACCTTTGTCAGTCAATGTACCATCTTTATTCTGATAACGACGTACTCCCCACTTTTGACCAAGAATGCCATGATGAGAAAGATAGTTTTTTACTATTTCATCCATTTTGAATTTCCTCCTCTCCAATAGGGTCAACAACAACATTAAGTCTCCATTCCATCTCACTGATCATTCGGTTTATCGCTTCAATTACAGCCGAACTAAGGGGTGGATCGAAAAGTAATTTCACTTTTAAATGTATATAAGATTTTACCATTTCAATTTTAGAGTTCTCCCGAATGAAATCAGTCCATGTTGCACTGTCATCTTTAATTGAAAAACCTTCGGGTGAACCTACTCCAAGCTGAGTTAAAATTGAAAATACGGAATTAATATGCATAATAAGATCAGCATCAAAATGCTTGTACTCCTCTGCAATTCCGAGTAGTTTTTTAATTGATATTAATATACTCTCCATAGATCTCTCCTTTCTTTGATATATAAAAATGGGCGTTTGCGAAACGCTACAAGAATGTTAATAAAGACTTCTAAATCTTTCAGTCAGGCTATAGTAAAATAATCGTTATTGTTAAAAAAAACAATAAGAAAAGAATAAAAAGCCGTATTGAAGAGTTTATTACAGTATTTATTTTTTTATAAAAAAAAAAAAACAACAGATTTCATTACGTGGATGTAAAATATTTTTATTTCCATGGACATGTATCATTTCTGCTTCGCTCCACAGGAGTCACTGTTAAAAACATTTCATTCCCATAGTGAATAGCGTTATGCGTAGAAAGTCGTGTGCAAACTGCATTATTGGGATCAAAAATACATGGGTTCTGATTTAAAATATCTTCATAGGTAATAGGATTAATATGATGAATGATAATAGAACCATAAATCTCAAATCCCTCTGCAGCTAAATCACATCCTGCGTCACGAAGAATAATTCTATCCCGAAATTTCAACCATTCCGATGAATGATAAAATTCCTGATTTATCCATCTTTTAAATCCAAAAGTATCTTCTCCAACAGTACCGGATAATTTCAAATAATGATAACGTTTCTCAAAAGTTGGTATTTCTATCAATTCTGAATATGTTTTAATCATCTGACGAAACCTCCTGCCCACTGTAACTTTTGAATGCATCCATAGCTTTCACATAAAGTTCTTCAATTCTTTGCGCCGATTGCAATGATTGAGTTTTTGCTTCAATTAAATTTTTCTGTTTTTCGAGAATTTCTTTTTCAATTCGTTCCTTTGTTGATCCTAACTTCAGATAATGTGTAATAACCTGAGAAGAAGCAGTGCCTTCCATCAACTGTTTCTCAGCAAGATCTATTGCTAAGGATATCATTTGATTTTCCCTGGCTTCCGGAGACAAAGCCGGTCTTATCTTTCTCGAAAAATCAGAAGAATTTGCAGTCTTGGCTTTCTTCATCCTTGCTACCTCCTCTCAATGAGAAATGTTTTGGTTTTAACCGAGTTATACTTGGTATTTAATAATTATATATAGAGTTTTCCTGCATCTGAATGAACCTACAGAGCTGATACTTGTTGTACTTCACTGAAAGGAGAAAACGATGTCAAAACCCAAAAGGAAATGAAAATACGAAATACTGCTCTATACCAACCCCACAGGCTCATTTAGATGCAGGAAAACTAAAAAGCAGTCTCTAAAAATTTCCCCCGGAGAATTTTTAAAG
>CANRNK010000055.1 GCA_947631985.1 uncultured Lachnospiraceae bacterium
CTGTCAACGGGAACTTTACTTTCAAATACCCCCATAATAATTGGAGTTGTAATATAATATGGAAGATTTGCAACAATTTTGATTGGTCTCCCATTGTTTTTTTCTATTGCCAGCGCTCTTAAATCAACTTTGAGAATATCTTGATTTATGACTGACACATTATTATATTCTGATAAGGTATCTTCTAATATCGGAATCAGCGCTTTATCTATTTCCACTGCGTATACTTCACGTGCAGCTTCCGCCAGGTATTGCGTCATACTGCCTATCCCAGGACCTATTTCAACAACAAAATCATCTTTGTTTATCTCTGCTGTTTTTATGATATTCTCTAATATATTATTATCAATTAAAAAATTTTGTCCAAATTTTTTTTGAAAGAAAAAATGATACTTCTTGAGTACTTCTATTGTACTGCTTGGATTACCTAATTTTGGCATCTCCTACTTCCTTTCCTGAAATTAATCTACTTACTTCCCTATCAAAAATAGTATTCTTATTTGTTTTCGTCTATCCCTTTTTCTTGTATTCCGTATATCTTTAACGTATTTTGATATAAAATACTCATTGCTTCTTCATAATCTAATCCTTTCACTTCAGCAATTGCTTTTCCTATAATTGGTAGGTTGAGTGAGGAGTTCCTTTTTCCCCTAAAAGGGATTGGTGACAAATAAGGGGAATCAGTCTCAAGAACAATTGACTCAATTGGAATATATTGAACAGCTTCTTTTAACTTTTGTGCATTTGAAAAAGTAATGACACCTCCAATTCCAAATAGAAATCCCATGTCAAGATATTCTCGTGCTGTTTCTTTTGTGTAGGAAAAGCAATGGATGATGCCTTTCATTCTATGATTATTGTTCGCACTACGTATCATGTCCAGCGTGTCTTTTGCAGCATCTCTCGAATGTACAATAACTGGAAGGTTTGTTTCAAGAGTAAATTGCAGTTGCTTATCAAAAGCCTCTTTTTGAATATGTGGTTCAACTTCTTTCCAATAATAGTCCAACCCAGTCTCGCCAACCGCAACAATTTTTGAGTGATTTAACTGTTCCCGTATCCATGCAAAATCTTTATTTGTCAGGTGGTCTGCTGCCTCAGGGTGAATACCGGCAGCTCCGTAAATAAATGAATACTGATTGCATAAGTCGACTGTACGCTTTGTAGATTCAAGATCGGCGCCCACATTAACAACATAATTTATATTTTTCTCTCTTAAAGACTCTAAAAGTTCCACTCTATCCTCTTCAAACGCAACATCATCATAATGCGCATGACTGTCAAAAAAATTCATATATTCCCTTTCCCTGTATCCCAGAAACCCAACTAAATATCACAGGCTAAATTATACTGATAAAAAAAAATAGTTACAAGCCTTTTCTCATAACTTAATTTGAAAAAAGGCTTGCAAACTAAACTTTGTTATATTATAATTACCCTTGCGTTATGAATTAAATTGCGCCTTTAGCTCAGTTGGTAGAGCACCTGACTCTTAATCAGGGTGTCCAGGGTTCGAGCCCCTGAAGACGCATTAAGCACTAGTTTTGAGGACATAAGAGCCTTGGGGTTGGTGCTTTTTTTGTGGAGTTATTTCCACAAAATTATTTTAAATTTTGTAAATACTCCATTACATTTATCAATGTGTCAAATTTTTGATGTAGCATTGTTTGTATCATCTTATCAGGCTGAACCATGTCTGGAACCATAATCGACTTCATTCCTGCAAAATATGCAGCTTTTATTCCATTAGGTGAGTCTTCAATCGCAATACTATCCTGGGGTCTGACACCAAGTTCTGCACAGGCTTTTATGTAAATATCTGGTTCTGGTTTGCTGTGCTCAACTGTGTCTCCACCAACAATTACCTCGAAATAATGATTCATGTTGGCTCTTTGTAGATTTTTTTGAATACTTTTTGTTGAGGAAGAAGACGCAAGTGCTGTTTTATAGTCACTCTCTAGTAGATACTCAAGAATCAGATAAGCCCCCTCTTTTACAGGCAAGCCGTTCTGATCTACTTTTTTATGAAATCTATCTGCTGCTTTTTTTCTAAAATTAACATAATCAAAGGATGTCCCAAAATTTTCTCTGAAATAAATCCCTGTATCATTGTGATTTCTTCCAATACAATTGATAATTGCATTCTGCATTTTCTCTTTTGGAATTCCATCAAGGAACCCTAACTCTTCCCAAATTTCTGATACAATTCTTTCCGAATCAAACAAAACTCCATCCATATCAAAAACGACTGCTTTTTGCATATCCTGTCTCCATCTATATTTTTTTCTATCATATCGTTTTTAATGAAGATTGCCAACTATCTATTTTAAAATATTTTAACACGTTTAGTGTAATTTAAACGTTCTGACCACTTCTGTTAATTCTCCTGCAATCAGTTGTTGCTCTTTTGACATGTTTGATACTTGATCTACTACCTGTGAAACCTCATTGATTGATTCCATGGTCTTGCTGCTATTATCAGCAGTACTTTGCGCAGACTCCGCAATGTTTTGAATAGCTGAACCCACTTCTCCCATAATTCGTTCTATATCCTCGGACATGACAGCTAGTTTGTTAGAAAACAGTTCAATCGACTCTGCATCCGACCCATACTGTTTCGCACTATCAACAAATGCACTATAATCAGGAGTAACGGTATCCGTTAAGAAGGATAACAATGACTTGGAATCATCCGTTAATCTGTCAAAAGCACCCTGAACATCCACAATCGTTCTCTGTATCTCACCAACGGCTTTTGAAGTCTCTCCAGCTAACTTTCCAATTTCACCAGCAACAACTGCAAATCCTTTTCCCTGTTCTCCTGCTCGTGCTGCCTCTATTGATGCATTTAAGGATAATAGATTAATCTGTTCTGCAATATTCGAAATTACTTTTGCCATAGTGCCAATTGATTCTACAACTTTTGCATTATCTATACTTTTACTGATATTTTCTTCAAATACCCCAGAAAGCTTACTTGCATTTAGATACGATTCTTCGCTTTTCACTTCTATTGTTTTTGCTCTGTTTCGAATTTCATCAGCCAGCTGTTTGCTTTTATCCGTTTCGGAAGATAACACATTAACAGAAGAATTTACTTCTTCAACAGACGCATTCACTTGTTCTGAGGCAGCACTTGATGACATCATTGCTTCATTTACTTTTGACATGTAGTCTTCAATTTGTGCAAATTGATCTAGTAGTTCCGATGAAGATTCTCTTAGTTTATCACTGGATACGTTGATAGACTCTGCCTGACCGGCAATGTTACCAATTACTGTTTTGTTTTTATCATACATTTCGTTTAATGAGGATCCCATATATGCAAGCTCGTCTTTCCCTTTTATTTCAAGAGAAGATATTGTAAAGTCTCCTTCCGCTAGATGTCCTGCAAATAAAGCAACTTTTTTTAAACTTCCTGCAATCCATTTCACTTCAAATAATACTACTAATATAGAGAATACAATCGCTAACACACAAACAATTAGAAGTTTAATTGTAAGATCAACAACTGGCTTCTCTAACTCAGATTGTGGCATCTGGATCATTAATTTCCAGCCTACCCCCTCTAAGGTATCATAGTACAAATTAAAGTCTTCTGTTTGATCTGAATATACTTCCGTTCCTTTTTCTGTAGTGATAATCACGTTTGCTGCCTTTGAAAGAGATTGGTTTTCTTCTTGTGTCATATTAAGCGAATGCTCAATTTTTTCCACTTCACTTGTTCCAATATAGGAACCTTCAGCTGTTGTTAAAATAGCTCTTCCTTCTTTACCGACTTGTATTGATGCAATCATATTCTGTATGGTAGTTAGTTCCATATCAACAGAAATAACACCAATAAAACTGCCTTTTGGATCAATGATTGGCATCGTACAAGAGGTCATTGTTTTTCCCATAGTTTCATCATAATATGGATCCGTAAATACATAGTTACCATTGCTGTTTACAGCATTCAAATAATACTCCTGATTATGGTAGTCATATTCCGCATTCGAGTAGTCGTAAGTGAGTATGTATTCTGATGCATCTCTATACACATACGGTCCTATATATTCTTCCTCTTTATCATATGCAAATGGTTCAAACCAGATTCCACAACCAAGGACGTTTTCATTATCAGCAGTCAATTCTTTCAAGACGTCTTCATAAGAAGAAAGATCAATAGAGTCATAGGTGCTTCCTACCATTTTAGATAAATCTCTTGCTGTACGTCCAACAATATTTAATTGTTCATTAATTTCACTCATTTGCGCATTTAATTCTGTTTGCATTCTTTCACTAATTTGTTCATTGATAATCGCTCTGCTTGAGTTTACACTTAAAAATGTTAATACTGCCATTGCAATAATAATAACTGGCAGTATTACAGCAAGCATTTTTGTACCGATTTTCTTATTATATTTCATCGTTTTACGCTCCTTTGCATACAGAAATAAATTACTTTTGACGCTTAAATTTTACCATCAATTAAGTTAATTTTCAATATATTACAACAAAGTAGTTTTTTGTTATTTAATTGTCGGATTAATATTTTGATTCTTTCTCTGTAATCGTTTTTAAGAATATAATTTTCATTCCTTGTTCAAAGTAATACGTCTTGAGTTTACTTTTCCTCAAGTTCAAAAATTTATGACTGTATAATTTGACAATTTGTTTTCAATATAGTATTATCAAAATGTTTTACAACTTAATAATAATCGAAGCGTGGCTCAGCTTGGTAGAGCGCTGCGTTCGGGACGCAGAGGTCGTGGGTTCGAATCCCGTCGCTTCGATGAAAAAGTACCGTTTTTACGGTACTTTTTTTATTTTTATCTGTGTGCACGATGTGTGCATCTTCCATTGCCGCAGAAGTTTAAAGAACTTTGTTCCTCTAGGAAGCAATCTGTTCGATATTCTTATACTTACTGCCTTAACAGAACTCTAATAACTTAGTCTCTTGGCTAAGCTCTTTTTTTATACGATATGTATAAATAAAGATGACACAAATCACTTTTTATAGTAAAATTATACTTAATTCTACTTTGCAAATTGACTTTGTAGATTCCTTATAAATTTTAATGGAAGGTTGGTAAATTTATGGAAGGATTAAGAGTAGTTATCGTAGATGATTCTCCTTTTTCAATTGCTGTTATTAGGGGGATTTTAGAAGATCAGGGTATTGAAGTTGTTGGTGAAGCAAGTTCTTTAGAGGAAGTAAAAGTGGTCGTTGCTGAAACCAGACCTACACTCGTTACAATGGATATGACCTTACCTGGAACAGATGGTTTGGAATGCACGCGTGCAATCCATAAAATTGACAAAACAGTCAAAATTATAATTATTAGCGCTATGATGGATGATGAAATCATCAAAGAGTCAAAAAAAAGCAACGCTTCTGCTTACCTTCAAAAACCAGTAGAGGCTGATTCCCTTATTACCACGATACAGCGGATTGTTAATTCTGAAGAGCTTTTTTTAGTTCTTGAAAATGATTATCCTTTTGTATTTAAGGAATCACTTTTGGATGCTTTGAATAAAATGACGAAAACACGTTTGCATTTTAAAACAGAGAATTCCTATCGCGAGGAACATCTTTCAAATGGACTCACAATTATTATGGGAATCATTGGTAGATTTTCAGGACGAATGTTTATCGACCTTACAATGCAAACCGCTACAGAGATTGCAAGGGCTGTTCTAAAACGTGAACCAGCTGGTCATGAAGAGATTGTCTCTGTTCTAGGTGAGTTTTCAAATATTGTATCAGGAAATGCTTGTTCAATTCTAAACAGAGGTCAAAAAGCATTTGGTTTACGTGTTGCGCCTCCTACTATCATGCATGGTGAACAAGTCCATATTACCGCACCCTCTTATAAAACATTTACTGCGGTTGCTGAAACATCTTTTGGAGAAATAGTTTTGAATGTCGGATTTCAAAGGGGTGATGATCATTGGATGTAAAATATATCAATCCATTTATTAATTCATTTACAACTGTAATGCCACAATTGGGATTTCAATCAATTGAAAAAGGTGAGGTGAGTGTAAAAGGACGGAACCTCGAAAATGACGGTGTTATTATTGTTGTTGGTATTGTAGGTGAGATCAAAGGTAATGTAGTTTATTGTCTTGAACTGGAATGTGCAAAGAAGATTGCTTCTACAATGATGATGGGGATGCCTGTCATAGAATTTGACGATATGGCACAAAGTGCATTATCAGAATTATCAAACATGCTCACTGCTAATGCGGCAACTAGTTTTGCTGAAATGGGTATTTCCCTGGATATTTCTACACCTACCTTATTATATGGGGAAAAGATATCCGTAAAAATGAATTCTGATAAGGTACTATGCATTGAGTTGATTGCTGATACAATACCAATTCACGTAAATATTTCTTTTGATTAAATTCCTTTTTTACATAAAAAAGCCGTTGCATTCACAACGGCTTAAAAGGGGAGTAATGAAAAAGATTATTATCAAAATCTCTTTTGATATGCCTATTTTATCAACAATATGTGTTCAAAGATTGGCTAATTTTTGAAGCTTCTGTGAATAACCAATTAATATTTAAGATTTTATTAGTATTTCATAATCTTGGTTTTTCTGCCATGATTTATGTTGAATGCTAATTCTTTCTATAGTATATTAAATAGTGAACAGAGGTAACAATATGGCAAAACAAACGAAAAAAAACCTTCTCTTACAAGGTAGCATCCTTGCAATGGCTGGTATTATAACAAGATTAATTGGATTGTTCTATCGAATTCCTATGGCGAATATGCTGGGGGAAGAAGGAAATGGTATTTATTCAGTTGCATTTGGAATTTATAACATTACGCTTACACTTTCTTCTTACAGTCTTCCATTAGCAGTATCCAAACTTGTTTCTCAAAGATGTGCTAATAGAGAGTTTCGTAATGCATTCCATGTATTTAGGAATGCTTTACTTTTTGCCCTTATATCGGGCACAATTGCATGTTCTTTGATTTACTTTGGAGCAGATTTTTTAGAAGGACTCTACGCCAGACAGGGGCTGGCCGAGCCTTTGAAAATTGTAGCTCCCACTACTTTTATTATGGCCCTCCTTGGTGTTTTTAGAGGCCTGTATCAAGGAAAAAACACCATGATTCCAACTGCATTTTCTCAAATACTAGAACAGATTGTAAATGCTGTGGTAAGTGTTTTAGCAGTTTATTTATTTATGAAGGCCTACTCCAACTCACCAAATGTTGCAGCCTATGGTGCGGCTGGTGGTATTTGTGGTACTTTTGCAGGAGCTTTTACGGCTTTAGTTTTTCTATTATTTGTTTTTATCATTTACAAACCAACCATGAACAAGCAGATTGAACGTGACAAAACTCATCTTGATGAGTCAAATCGTGAAATCTACCATACATTGTTTTTGACCGTTTTACCTATCATTTTTAGTCAGACTGTTTATCAGTTTGGTTATACCCTGGATGATTTTCTCTTTGGTAATATTATGATACAAAAGGGTTTTGAAAGTACAACGATTAGCTCGCTTCAGGGAGCTTTCAATTCTCAATATAATTTATTGATTAATGTTCCTGTAGCTGTCGCATCTGCGATGGCATCCTCCACAATACCAAGTATTGCGGCCTCTGCAAAAAACAAAAGCAAAGATATTCATGATAAAATTAAAAGTGTTATAAAATTTAATATGTGTATTGCTTTTCCTTCAGCGATTGGGCTATCTGTACTGGCACGTCCTATTACCTCTTTGCTCTTTCCAAGCTTGACGAAGTATCAAGATACTGTCGTTTCCCTTTTACTTTTTGGAACAAGTGCAATTATTTTTTATTCCTTGTCAACCATAACAACCTCAATTTTACAAGGGACAGATCATATGCGTCTTCCCATTTATCATGCTGCCATTTCTCTTGCAATCCATACTGCATTAGTAATTATTTTATTACAATTTACAAATTTAGGAATCTTTACATTACTAATTGGAAATATTTCATTTCCATTTCTGATTTCTGTTTTAAACTGGCGTGCTGTCTCCAAGTATCTACAATATAAACAGGAAATCATCAAAACATTTTTAGTACCGTTTCTTTCGTCATTACTTATGGGCGCAGTTGTATTTATTCTGTATCATGCAACTTTTATGCTGTTATCTAGCAATCTAGTAAGCTCACTTTTATCTATTTTTGTTGGTATTATTGTTTACTTCTTCTTATTAATTCTTTTACAGTGTTTCCAAAAGGAAGAATTACAAGAAATGCCAATGGGTGGGCGTATTTATAAGTTAATGAAGCCTTTTATGAAATAACAATTCTTCTAAACTAGGAGAATGTGCTTATGCACAGATTGGAGCTCGATATGAAGAAAGAAAAGATTGCCTTAGTATTGTTTGTGACGTTAATTTCTTTTTCCGGATGCAGCCAACCACCCTCAACGGTGCAGACCCCTGTTCAAGAAACTGTTCCGGTTGAAGACACAAAAGAAACATTAAAGACAATGCAAGATCAAATTAATACCATGCAAGGAAATCTCGAAAACTACTTTACTTCACCTAATTCAACAAAATATGAACTCATTGAGGAATCAGCTTTGAATCCTGTTTATTATGAAGTTAACAATTCAATTATTCTTCAAATAGAAGTAAAAGACACCAGTTCTTATTTAGAAATCTCACCTCTGATTGTTTTTTATGATGAAAATAACAAAATACTATCTTCCTCAAATGCTTATTTTTCCTATATTTATCCTAATGTAACTTACGCAACAACCATTAACTTCCTCTCTTCAACAGAGACACTTTCCTATGATCATTTTGAAGTTCAATATAGAGGGATTTTAGCGGATAAAAAGGATTTTCCTGAGAATATGGCTAATCAGGTAACTGTAACTTCTAATATAGGTGCTAATAATTGTGTCATCGCAAAGTTTATTAATCAATCAGACTATGATCTTTCTTATGTAAATTCGTATGTATTATTTTATAGCAATGGTGAGCTAATTGGATGTACCGAATCAGGTGTTTATGATTTAATTCATAATAGTTTTGGGATTACTGAATACAGCAATCCTTACGATATAAACTATTCTGAAATACCTTATGATGATTACAAACTGATTGTAACAAGTGCTTATCAAAATAGTATTCCTTATCAAGGAGATGCATATCGATAAAACAGTAGCAGTGTGGAATATTCCACACTGCTACTGTTTTTTTCGTTTCTCTATTTATTTTTTATCCAATTATTTTAAATAACTCTTTTGTAGCTGGATAAATCTGTTTGAATTTTTGGTATTTTGCTTCATACTTAGCAACTAATTCTGGATCTGGTTTTACAGTATCTACAACTTTAACCAATTTTTCTGCAGCTTCTTCAACTGTTGCATATTCACCACATGCTACTGCCGCTAAAATAGCACCACCGTAGCCGGGGCCTTCCTCACTCTCAATCAAATCCAATTCAATATTGAGAATATTTGCAAACATCTTTCTCCAAAGAGGGCTCTTAGCACCACCGCCACATAGTTTGGATCTAGAAATCTCAATGCCCAGACTTTTTACAACTTCAAGGGAATCTCTTATTGCAAAAGCTACTCCCTCTAAAACAGCCTGCGTCATATCTGTTCTTGTGGTGTCCATTGTCATTCCAACGAATGTTCCTCTTGCATATGGATCATTTAATGGAGAACGTTCTCCCATTAAGTAAGGAAGAAAGTAAACATAATTCTCCCCAAGTCTTTTTACTTCTTTTTCTTCTTTTGCATACTCCTTGGTTCCAAGAATTTCTTCCATCCACCATTTGCTACAAGATCCTGCACTTAGCATACATCCCATAAGATGATAGTTTCCATCCGCATGTGCAAATGAATGAAGTGCGTTGTTCTTGTCTACCTTAAAAGAATCATTCGAAATAAAAACAGTTCCCGATGTTCCAATTGAAATATTGCACACATTATTACCAACAGTTCCTGTTCCAACTGCTGCCGCTGCGTTATCCCCTGCTCCAGCAACTATTTTCACAGTGTCAGACAATCCAAAAAGGGAAGCTAATTCTGGCTTTAAGGTACCCACAACTTCATAACTTTCATATATTTTGGCAAGTTGTTCTTCTTTTACACCACAGATTTCCATCATTTCTTTTGACCATGTCTTATTTTTCACATCAAACAAAAGCATCCCTGAAGCATCTGAAACATCTGTACAGAAACTACCTGACAACATATATGCAATATAATCTTTCGGTAACATTATTTTACTGATTCTGGCAAAATTTTCAGGCTCTTTCTCTTTTACCCACAACACCTTTGGCGCTGTAAATCCAGTAAATGAAATATTTCCTGTGTACTTTGATAATGTTTCTTTTCCAATTACATCATTCAAATAATCGCACTCTTTTGTCGTCCTGCCATCATTCCAAAGAATTGCTGGTCTGATTACCTGATCGTTCTCATCAAGAATAACTAATCCATGCATTTGCCCACCAAAACTAATTCCAGCAACCAGAGATTTGTCACAGTCCCGAACTAATTCTTTTAAACCATCTTGTACAGCATCCCACCAGTCCATTGGATTTTGTTCCGACCAACCTGGATGTGGGAAAAACAGTGGATATTCTCTGGAAACTATTTTTTCAATTTTACCGTTTCCATTCATTAATAAAAGTTTAACAGCGGATGTTCCTAAATCTACACCAATATATAACATAGTAATCCTCCTCTCCGCAATCTTATGCAAATGGATTTTCTGTTGGATACATCATTCCCTTTGGCTGATTAAAACCGATTTCTTCAACTGGCACTCCAATATATTTAAATACTTCATAAAGCGCTTTTCCAAAATGACCAAATGCAACAGCTCCATGATGTGGATAATTACCTTCAATTAATACGTGACGGTAAAATCTTCCCATCTCTGGAATTGCAAAAATACCAATTGAGCCAAATGATCTTGTTGGTACTGGAAGAACTTCACCATGTGCAATATAAGCGCGAAGTTTTGAATCAGCTGTACTCTGAAGGCGATAGAATGTGATTTCTCCTGGAAGAATATCTCCTTCAAGTGTACCCTGTGTCACTTCTTCTGGTAAATTTCTCGCCATAATCATCTGATATTTCATTGAGCATGCAGAGAGTTTTTTGGAAGATGTATTTCCGCAATGGAATCCCATAAACACGTCCTGTAATGTGTAATTAAATTTACCTTTAATATCCTGATCATACATATCAGATGGAACTGAATTATTTATATCAAGCAATGTAACTGCATCTTCTGTGATGCATGTACCAATAAATTCACTCAATGCACCATAAATATCAACTTCACAGGAAACTGGAATTCCCATTCCCGTTAATCTGCTGTTTACATAGCAAGGAACAAATCCAAATTGTGTCTGGAATGCTGGCCAGCATTTTCCTGCAATCGCAACATATTTTCTATATCCCTTATGTGCTTCAATCCAATCGAGTAATGTAATTTCGTATTGAGCAAGCTTAGGTAGAATCTCTGGTTTCATATTTCCTTCACCCAGTTCTTCTTCCATATCTTTTACAACATCTGGAATTCTTGGATCATTAGCATGCTTATTATAGGATTCAAATAAATCTAATTCTGAATTCTCTTCAATTTCAACACCAAGATTATAAAGTTGTTTGATTGGTGCATTACATGCAAGGAAGTTTAATGGACGTGGGCCAAAACTGATGATTTTCAAATCTGACAGACCAATAATTCCTCTTGCAATTGGAACAAATTCTTTAATCATATCTGCACATTCTTCTGCAGTTCCAACTGGATACTCTGGGATGTAGGCTTTAATATTACGTAGCTTAAGATTATAGCTCGCATTCAGCATTCCACAATAAGCATCCCCTCTGCCTCCTAATAGGTTATCTCCTTTTTCTTCTGCAGCTGCAACATACATAGCAGGTCCGTCAAAATGTTTTGCAAGAAGTGTTTCAGAAATTTCTGGTCCAAAGTTACCCAAATAAACACAAAGTGCGTTACAACCAGCAGCTTTAATGTCCTCTAATGCCTGAACCATATGAATTTCACTTTCAACGATACAGATTGGGCATTCATAGATGTCTACTTCACCATACTTTTCTTTGTAAACTTTTACTAACGCTTCCCTTCTTGAAACGGATAAGGTTTCTGGAAAACAATCCCTACTTACTGCTACAATTCCTACTTTTACCTGTGGCATATTCTGAAACATATCATTTCCTCCATTCTCTGCACCTGGCAGATTGAAACTATATTTTAATACCTATTTAATATCGATATTAATTCCTTTTAATCCAACAAACGCCCCTTCAATTTTTGCATCTTCATGAGCAATTAACCACTTGTTCTTAGCCGTCATAAGTTTATCTTCTTCCGTACAAATCATGCACGCTTCCATCTCTGTATTCGTATCTTTCGGTAAAATCACAACATTTCTAAACGGCTTTCCCTCAACACTACAAGGAGCGTAATGCAACGTTGTTGCATACATTTCTACTATTTCACCTGCTTTTACATTAAATGCTTCTACTTTGGAGGTATCATAGGTATTGTCATCCTCAATATCTTTTTGTTTTCCAACTAACAGAATCAAATCGGTAATTGCAATTCCAATTTCTGAACTTCTATGATATTCCAATGCATTTAATTTGGTATTTGTTCCGTTACAAAACCCAATCTGAATCGGTAATTCTCCAAAAAAGCTTTTTTGAATTTTTTTTGCAACAGAAAGTGTTTCAAGTTTCTCTATTGAAGCAAAATAAACAACATTATCCTCTGGTGCTTCAGTTGTGCTCATAATCTGTACCAATTCAGACAGATCAAAGTCGCAGTCTATAACTCTTCCATACTCTCTAAATGCAACATCTGTAACATGTTTCATCATCATTTCCTAATTCCTCCATTCAAGTTTGTTGCAAAAAAGAGTAAATGCTTTATTTTGTTGCATTTACTCTTACTACAATTATATTCAATCTGTAATTTTTTTTCCACCAATAACTTGGCTAAATTATAGCACTTTCTTGTCATGTTAGTGATTTAAGTCAAATCTCCTTCTTTCACTTCTATAAATACTTGGCAAAACACCATATCGCTTAAAAAAAGCTTTAGAAAAACTTCTACTATCTGGAAACCCATTGTTTTCAGCTATTTCACCAATTGAAATATTTGTATTCATAAGTTCTCTAAAGCCATGTTGAACTCGTACATCCAACAAATAACTCTTATAGTTGATTTTTGCATATTTTTGAAAAATCCTGGATAAATACGTTGGTGAAAACCCAAATTTTGATGCTACACTTTCTAGTGAAATATCTTCTCTATAGTTTTCCTGGATATACTCTGTAATATTTGATAACTTTTCCAGCTGTCTTTTTTGACGAATTCTTTCCTGATCAATATCTTTCTCTTTATACTTCGTAATCAAAATGTGAAGTAGCTTATAAAAATAGCTCTTCACCTCTAGCTCATACCCAAACTTCTTCTCAGTGTAGACTCGATACATATCCCGAATTAGTGTGATTAGCTCCGAATCCTCTTCATAACGAGTACTTTTAAACAACAAATATTCTTCTCTATATGCTTCAAATGTTTCTTGGGGGATTTGCAGTACAATTGTGAAGTTTTCATTTGCTGCATCTATTGAATGAATTTCATTAGAATTCACTAAAATAAACTGATTCCTGGATATGGGATAGTAGATAGAATTGATGTAAAAATCAATATTTCCTTCAAAAACCAAAAATAATTCTACTGTGTTATGCCAATGCTTTACAACTTGATAGTTCCCATTCTTTCCTTCAAATAAAAACATTTTAAACGGAAGATCATTATTTGGAACTACTAATTCGTGTCTAAAATCCATTCCCATTCTTCTTTCATGATTGATGTGATTTCATTTTTTTATATCGATTGTATTTTTCTATTAATTCATTTGCATCCGATTCCAAAATGAATTTCGATGTTTTTATGACATATATTTTATCTGTTTCTGATTTTTTTAGTCTGATTTTGCTTTTCATCGGTCCATGAATATCACAATAGGACAGGCTGATATAGTGTTTTCCATTAATGGAAAGCCATCTCAGCTTTTTCTTAATATTTTTATGACAATAATAACATTTTGTACTAATCACTTCTTTGTCAGAAAGTGCTTCATTTCTATCTTCAAACTCTCTTGAAATGTATTTTGCATAAGAATCAAAAACTACTTTTATTTCATCTTTCTTTGTTTGCGGTGGAACAAATACATCATACGAATATTTTTTTTCTATTTCTGTATTTTGTATTTTCGAAAAGACTTTCGCCGTATAATATGCATCACTATAGGCTCTATGAAAGGGTATTTCTTTTTTAATATCTAAAAAATCGACAGCATACTCCAATGTTCTTCTACTTTTACCATCCTCAAATGCTAGGCTAAATAATTTCTGTATATCAAGATATTTCAAGGGTCCTTTAGACAATAGGGACATCTTATAATATTTCATATTTCTTTGTAATTCCAGTAAATCCAATGCCCCCCAGGTACAAAAAATGTAATCTTGTCCACACCATGTGAGAAATTTACTCATGATTTCCACAAAAGTACCTTCGTTTTTAAACGCTTCAATTTTAAGATGAAGAAATTTTTTTGTCACGTAATGTAATTTTGTATAAATTTGTGGCTTCACCAATTCACTAAATTGATCTACTTGAATTTTTGAAGAGTTAAGTTTAACTGCACCAATCTCAATAATTTCAAAAGGAATTACTCTTTTTTGGGGATCTGAATCATCACTTGCCTGGTTCCATTCTAAGTCAAAAATAATATAATTCATCTTTTTCTTTCTTCTCTAAATTTTCAAAATCTCTGATTTAAGAGACTTATTAAAATTTAAAAATCTGTGAGTTGTTCCTCAAACTCTTATTGACAACTAATAAAAAACCCGTTATACTTCTAAAGGTACGCAGGAATGGCGGAATTGGCAGACGCGCACGGTTCAGGTCCGTGTGGTAGCAATACCATGAGGGTTCAAGTCCCTTTTCCTGCATTTTTTTTTTCAGAGGCGTGCGCT
>CANRNK010000056.1 GCA_947631985.1 uncultured Lachnospiraceae bacterium
TTTGACACGCAACTCTGATATAGTATCATGTGGTGTCTTACTTGTCAACATCTTTTTAATCTTTTTTTAGAAAATTTTTATCTTCTTTTCAGTTATATTTCTATAATTTTATAAGAAAATAAATTTTTGCTTTTGTCGAATAATTTAATACAATTACTAGCGACAAACGTTATAATACCATCTGTGTTTCTCTTTGTCAACGCTTTTTTAAAGTTTTATTTTTTGTTTATTTTAAGAGAACAGAACCTGTATTTCCATTAAATTTTACATTCAGTGCGAGAGTCTCTACTTCTCCGATTTCATCCTGTTTGACTTCTGAAACCGTAACTACTTCTATTGTTGCATTCCCTGCAATCACGTCCTTCAAAGTTGTCATATCATCTGGTAATAATGTAGGAAGCGCACTTAGTTCTTTCTCCTGATTCACCAGAACTCGAAAAAGCGCTTTTTTATCTAATAGATTAATTTCCTGTTCTTGTGCTGATAGATTCGTAACTTGAAATCTGCAAACTAAAAGTGTTGAATCTTCCCGAGAAGTGATACTGATGTAATCGCCCCCGTTTGAATCGTCTGGATAGGATTCGTAAAAAGCAAAATCCAGAAATTGAATCTCCACATCTTTTAGTTCTAAAAACGAAACCAAATCTACAGATTCCAAAACAGGTGCCTCTGTATTTGTAGTATTATTCGTCTCTCCTGTTTCCTCATCTGTTGTATCTGTGGCTTCCGTAGCCACCTGCTCTCTTTTCTCAATCCGTTCAATTCGTTTTTCTTCTTTTTCTATTTCTTCTGCACTTGCGATTCCACTATCATAATTCTCACTGTTTTCAAGTGCTACACCGGCGGCATATTCCGCGACAAGCTCACTTTGGTCTTCACTCAGGTCAGGCAGCTTGTCTCCACAAGCAGTCAATCCAAGCAATAAGAATGTATATAATAAAATGACTGGCATTACAACTCTTTTTTTCACAGGGTCATCCTCCATTTTTTTAGATGACCCTATTTTATCATTTTTTCAAACTAGTAACAATACTATTCCAAAACATTCTCAGTTATCCAGTTGCCCTTTGGACATTCGCTGTGGTTTATCTTGTATCTAATTCAAAATAAAACAAAACACCCGACTCCGTATTTTGTACACCGTATTCTTGTTTCATCGCATCCAGGATTGCTTTTACAATAGAAAGGCCTACGCCACTTCCACCATATTCTCTTGTTCTGGCTTTATCTACTTTGTAAAACTTTTCCCAGATCTGTTCAAGACTTTCTTCCGGAATCGCCTCTCCCGTATTATGAACACATACCCTGCATTTTTCATTTTTAATTTCAAAAGAAATGGTAATTATTTTCTCGCCACCTACATGATTCATCGCATTACTAAAGTAATTACGAAATACCTCTTCTACTTTAAATTCATCCCCCCACACATAAACAGGATGATCAATTTCTATGGTACGAACCTGAATTCTGTTTTGTTGTAAAAGAATCTCTGACGACTGTATTGCATTGAGTACAAGCGCAGTCATGTCAAATCGTTCCATGGAAAACGTGTCAACACCAGCTTCTAACTGACTCAGCGTCATAAGTTCCTTCACCATCTTATTCATTTTGAATGCTTCATCAATAATAACATCACAATAATACTGCATACTTTCAGGATCCTCATTGATTCCTTCCCGGAGTCCTTCCGCATATCCTTGTATTAATGCAATTGGTGTCTTTAATTCATGGGACACATTTGACACAAATTCCCTTCTCATATTATCAACTTCTGTTTTATGATCAATGTCTTTTTGCAATTCATTATTTACTGTTTTTAATTCAGATATTGTTTTTTCTAAAGTTTCAGACAGGAGATTCATGTGATGCCCTAACACGCCCACTTCATTTTTACTATCTCCGTCGTATTTGATTTCAAAGTCAAGGTTGGTCATTCTTTTTGAAATTTCAGTCAGTTTCAAAATCGGTTCTGTTACTTTTTTTGAAACATATACGATTACAAGTGCTCCTAAAATCAGACCACAAATCCCAACATAAGCCAGGAAGCGGTTGGCAATTCCTACGCTGTCACGGATTCCTTCCAGTGCGGTGCGAAACAAAAATAGGTTTCCATTGTCAAGTACGCCCCACATCTCAATATATTCTGTCTTTGTTCTGGGATCCACCGTATTTTGAATGACATAGCCTTTATCGTTTAACATAGAATCAACTTCCGCGCCGGTACTTCTAAAAATATGGTCAAGTAGTTGTCTTGTCAGCATCTCTGTGTCATTTGATGATGATTTAATTGTTTTTGAATCAGCATCAATAATAACCATGCTCAAATTATATTTCCCATAAATTTTTTGAAGTTCAATGTCAAATTCTTCTGTCTCAATATTTCCAAGGCTTGATGCTGTATTAATCTTCTCATATGCAAGAAACAATACACTTTCCCTATTCTGAATATAGAATTTCTCTAAAAATGTAATATTAATAAACCAGCATAGTAAAATAGTTCCTGCCATCAGGGCAATATAGATATAGGTAAATTGTTTTTTAATTGAATATTTTATTGTTTTGTTCCCGCGATGATTCATTTTAATGATCACGCCTCTCTTTCAGATTTTTAATCTGGCTCAAATTTATAGCCCATTCCCCAGATTGTTTTGATCGTGTCTCCCTTTTTTCCCATTTTACTTCTCAGTTTTTTGACATGTGTATCAATCGTCCTCGCATCTCCAAAATAATCATAATTCCATACATGATTCAGGATTTTTTCTCTGGATAGTGCAATTCCTTCGTTTTCCATAAAATAAGCCAGAAGTTCAAATTCTTTATAGCTTAAGTCAATATTTTCTCCCTCTATCGTAACAACATGTGCCGCTTTGTTCATTTTTATTTCACCCGCAGACAAATTCCCATCATCCTGATCCTGTCTGCTTCGCTTTAGAACTGCCTCTACCCTCGCCACGAGAATTTTGGGACTAAACGGTTTTGTGATGTATTCGTCAATACCAAGTGAGAATCCCTGCAATTCATCCCGCTCTTCTGCTTTTGCTGTCAACATAATAATCGGCACTTTGGAAGTCTCTCTGATTTCTTTGCAAACCTGCCATCCATTCATCTTTGGCATCATAACATCTAAAATTAGTAACGCAATTTCTTTCTCTTTATAAAAATAATCAAGCGCCTGGCTACCGTCTTCCGCTTCTATTACATCATAGTTGTTCCTTGTCAGGAAATCTTTTACAAGCTTCCTCATTCTGCTCTCGTCATCAACGACCAAAACTTTTAATTTTTCCATAACAATCCTCCTTGTCTTCCCTATTATATTCTATAGATATGTCATAACTGTGAACGCTTATTTGCTCTCAAGGTTTAGCTCTAGTTCTCTTTTTTTTACATTCATTTCTCTCTCGGAAAGTTCCTGTTCCCATTTTGCATATTTGTTAATCAATGCATTTTCATAATTTAATATATTGGGGTTGTCGCCGGTTAGGGTAATCAGAAACATAAGCACAATCATTGCGATCAGGATACCGATTGTAATTTTTGTTTTGTTATACTTCCTTTGTAGTTGATTCTTCATTTTATCAGATGGTCGAACTTCAAAATTTAAATAAGTTTCTTTTGTTTTGTTAAACTGTGTGTAGTTTTGATAAACCGGGATGTTTTGAACGGATCCATCCAGATCTTCTGCTTGTTTTAAATACAGTTGCAGTTCCCGCAAATAGGCAAGTCCTGCTGGTGTTTGAAACACTCTGGTAGAAATTGCCTTATCGAATACCGCTTTTACCTGACTGCTATCTTCATATTTCATTCTATGCTCTAATTGTTCAATCTTCTTTCCTTCAAGTCTTGCCAACTCTGCATCTTCGTAATTTCTAAACAAAAAACCGCCGGCCACGTTTTTTTCAGGTTGCTTTTCGAGTGTATTCTGCTCCTTACCACTGTGATGTTCCCGTCCAATATTTTCTTTCATTTTCTCATTCCTTATGTTGTACTTCTATTTTGATTCTATTTATAGTCATCATGCAAATTCGTTCTTTTTTTATCTTATTTTCTGCTTGTTATCTACTTGTATTTTCTTGTTTCACACATATCTATTTCTTAAAACATTTCATTTATTATAACATGGATATTTTCAATAAAAAAGCTTGGGTTTATTGCCCAAAAAAGAGCCAAGCACCAGAATTTTTCCTGTGTTTGGCTCTTTCATTATTTTACTGCTTACTATCTGTTAAAACGAATCAAATTTCGAACGTACTGCACGAATAAAATCTGCACTACTAAGTGTTTTTACTTTTGCTTTCTCAATCGATGTAATTAAGGCCAGGTCTTTTGTCATACTTCCTTCTTCGATTGTTGCAATCGTTGCCCTTTCCAACTTGTCAGAAAAATCAACCAGTTCCTGATTTGCATCAAGTTCTCCACGTTTTCTAAGTGCTCCCGTCCAGGCAAAAATCGTCGCAACAGAATTGGTAGAAGTTGTTTTTCCTTCCAGATGTTGATAGAAATGTCTTTGCACCGTTCCATGGGCTGCTTCATATTCATATACCCCGCTTGGTGATACCAGTACTGAAGTCATCATTGCAAGCGACCCAAATGCAGACGACACCATATCGCTCATTACATCCCCATCATAATTCTTACAAGCCCAGATAAAACCACCTTTTGCCTTCATCACTCTTGCTACTGCATCATCAATGAGCGTATAAAAATATTCAATGCCAGCTGTTCTGAATTGCTCTGCGAAATCCTTTTCATAAATCTCTTCAAAAATATCTTTGAAGGTATGATCATATTTCTTGGAAATGGTATCTTTTGTTGCAAACCACAGATCCTGTTTTGTGTCGAGCGCATAATTAAAACATGCCCTGGCAAAGCTTTCGATTGATTCCTCTGTGTTATGCATTCCCTGTAGGATTCCTGCTCCTTTGAATTGATGGATTGTCTCTCGAATTTCCGTACCATCTTCTGCCGTAAACACAAGTTCTGCCTTCCCTGCAGATGGTACTTTTATTTCTACATTTTTATAAACATCACCATAGGCATGTCTTGCAAGTGTAATGGGTTTTTCCCAATTTTTAACACAAGGTTCAATTCCTTTTACAACGATTGGTGCACGAAATACAGTTCCATCCAACATCGCTCTGATTGTTCCATTGGGGCTTTTCCACATTTCCTTGAGGTCATACTCACTCATTCTTGCCGAATTGGGTGTAATGGTGGCACATTTTACCGCAACACCATATTTTAACGTTGCATTGGCAGAATCAATTGTTACTTGGTCATTCGTTTCATTTCTATGTTCTAACCCCAGGTCAAAATACTCTGTATTCAACTCAATATAAGGAATCAGAAGTTCCTCTTTGATCATCTTCCATAAAATACGGGTCATTTCATCCCCGTCCATTTCAACTAAAGGCGTTTGCATCTTAATCTTAGACATGAATATTCTCCAATCATTTTTTATTCTATCGTTTCTTCAAATCCATTATTCTTCATATTCTGGTATGCATTTATGATATGTGCATTGGCAAGTATTTCTGCCTTTTCTATATCTTTATCCCGAATTGCTTCCATAATCATTTTATGTTCTTTATTGGATGCCCTTCCACGATCTACACTTGCAAGATTTTTGAGTCTGATCTGCATTACATATTGATGGAAATCTCTTAAAATGTGCTCAAGGAATTTACTGTCACAAGCTTCATACAAAATTTCATGAAACCGGTTATCCAGTTCCGTTAGTTGTTCACTATGTCCTCTTGCCGCATGAAAATCGGATAAATAAATATTTTCTTCCAACTCTTCCATTTTCTTTTTCGTAATCTTTTCCGTTGCCCATTTGGCACACAATCCTTCTAACATGGAGCGAATCATATAGATATCTTTGATATCCTTAGGTGTAATTCCTGTTACATAAGCCCCCTTATTAGGGACAATATGAATCAGACCCTCTAATTCCAACTGTCTAAATGCTTCTCTGACAGGAGTCCGGCTAACACCTAGTTCTTCCCCGATTGCAACTTCTTTTAATTCTTCACTTTCTTTATAGTGCCCACTTAAGATATCTTCTCTGATTTTTTTAAACACCCTGCTTCTTAGGGAGTATTTATCATTTGCATCGGGTTTTGAGCTATATTCACTTGCCATCTTCCAAACCAGCCTCTCTTAGCCAAAATAAGATTCCATTCCGTTTACATGCATTCCCTCTGTTTCCTGTGCACGTAAAATCACTTCCATCATTTCTTCATCTGTTACAACCGTAATTCTTCCATCCGCATACTCACTGTCAACCCAGGCTTTCAGGTATGCTACTATTTCGGAATGCTTTTCAACCTGGTCTTCTCCTTTAAGATGAAAAAACGTATTCATCCAATGTGCAATGCCCGCAAGTCCTGATGTGTCGGAAATTGCGCACAATACAGGTCTGTTTAAAAATTTCTCTGTATCAAAAATATTATAGATTTCTTCATTTTTTAGTAATCCATCCGCATGAATTCCAGCTCTTGTCACATTGAAATTTTTGCCAACGAATGGTGTTCTGGCTGGAATTTTATATCCAATCTCTTTTTCATAATACTCTGCAAGTTCTGTAATGACTGTTGTATCCATCCCATTTAAATCACCTTTTAACTGCGCATACTCAAAAACCATGGCTTCAAGTGGAGTGTTGCCAGTTCTTTCCCCAATTCCAAACAAAGAAGTGTTAATTCCAGAACAACCGTACAACCATGCCGTTGTAGAATTTGATACTGCTTTATAGAAATCATTGTGTCCGTGCCACTCGATTAATTCATGCGGAACTCCTGCATGGGTATGAATTGCATAGATAATTCCCTGAACGCTTCTTGGAATTACCGCGCCTGGAAAATTCACCCCATATCCCATGGTGTCACATGCTCTTACTTTGATTGGGATACGATATTCTTCCATTAATTTCATCAGTTCCAAACAAAACGGAACAACATAACCATAGATATCCGCCCTTGTAATATCTTCTAAATGACATCTTACACTAATTCCTTCATCCAGACAATCGCGAACCACACTTAAATAGTGCTCCATTGCCTGTCTTCTGGTCATCTTCATTTTCATAAAAATATGATAATCAGAACAGCTTACAAGAATTCCTGTTTCCTTCATCCCAATTTCTTTCACAAGCTTAAAGTCTTCTTTACTTGCACGAATCCAGCTTGTAACCTCTGGAAACTCATACCCTTTTTCCATACATTTATAGACAGCATCCCGATCCTTTTTACTATATAAAAAGAATTCTGATGCTTTAATCATCCCTTTAGGACCACCCAGTTTATGTAAATAATCAAAAATAGTTACAATCTGTTCTGTTGTATATGGCGCTCTTGACTGTTGACCATCTCTAAATGTCGTATCCGTAATCCAGATATTCTTTGGCATATTATGTGGAACAATTCTGTCATTGAATGGAATCTTTGGAATCTCAGAATAAGGAAACATATTTCGAAATACATTTGGCTTCTCTACGTCATCAAGTATATACATATGCTCCTGAATCTGGAGAAGATTGTTTTTCTTATTCATTGATACCGGTCTGTTTTCAAATACATCATTTTTTTTAGTCATAGCTTCCTCCCTGTAAATCCTTTGTTTTTGCAGGGCATGAAAATCAACTCATGCACTTTTGTATAATTGTATACAACAGTACATGTTATGTCAAGGTTGTTTTTTTCGAACGATAAGAAAAAGAATTGCAATTGTAAATAAAACTACAGTTGCTAACCATTTCACAAAGTTCATTTCAAAAACCTTGCTTTCCAGTTCGCTTTTATTCAAAATCTGGTATTCTGCAATCTGTCCCATGGAAGAATTCTGCGCAATTGCAATCTGCTCGCTCGTCATTAAAATGTTGCTTCCATCAAAAGCATGTTCTTCTAAAACCGAGATTCCTTCTCCGCCTTGAATCGTTGCTAGGTTGGTACAATTTAAAAATGCATTGGCTCGGATGATTTCTACCGTGTCAGGAATTTCCACTTCTATCATCTCTGTATGATTTTCAAATGCACCGGATGCAATCTGTTTTACTTCTTCCGGAATGGTTACAATCTCTGATTCCCCCTTGTAACAGATTAAAATTCCATCGCCTCTAACCAGAAAATCATTTTCTCCCTCTTTAAGCCATTTCTCCATCCATCCGGTTTTAGAAAATGCCTTATCCCCTATGAATTGTAGTTTATCCGGAATAGCAATCTCACTTAGCCCTTCGCAGTGATAAAATGCTGCATATCCAATCGTTTCTACCGTTTCCGGAATTGTGATATTGGTTAATGTCGAACGCGCAAATGCAAATTCTTCTATCGAAATGACCTGATCTGGAATGATAAAGTCAGATAAGGTTTCATCCCTGTAAAAAGCCTGCTTTAAAATGCTGCGCTGGTCAGAACTAAGTGCATTAGATATCCCACTTGTACCAGGAGCACTTAGTTCTCCTGTAATCACCTTAGAGTTTTTATTATTCATCAAAATCACTGCATTGCTTCCAACAATAACTGTTTTCCCAAGAATGGTTTCATTCGAAACCGTGTCCGATGAAACTTCCGATTCTTCTGTTGAAAGGATTTGATTGCCTGAATTCGTTTCTGTCGAATTGTCGCTCTCTTCTTTGTTTTTATCATCCGAGGTGGACGCTATCTCTTGAATTTCATCTCCACTTAGTGAATCTTTCTTTTGAATCTTATTTGCACTGATTGCATCTGTGTCAGATGAATTCGACGCACCTTCCTCCTGCTTCAGTAATGAGCATCCATCAAACGCCGTTTCATGAATGGTCGTTACCGATTTTGGTATCGTAATCGAACTCAGTTTTGTGCAATAAGAAAAGGCTTTTAAATTAATTGTTCTGAGAGAGTATGGCAGTTCTACGGTTTCTAATGAAGTGAAATTTGAAAATGCATACGGTCCAATTTCTTTTACAGAAGAGGGAACTGTGATTTCTGGAATCAACTCACATCCCCAGAACGCATAAGGCATAATAGAGGTAACGGAATCTGGAATTGTCAGCTTTTCTGCTTTTGTCCCAGCTACTACCTGACAGATCATCGTTTTTGCTTTGTCAAACAAAATTCCTTTTTCAAACGAGAAATTCTGATTAACTTTATTTACAGAAATAATTTCCAGCTTATCACAATCAGAAAAAGCACCTGCGCCTATTGTGGAAAGCGTATTGTTCAATACTACTTTTTTCAAAGATGCACAGGAATGAAACGCGGAACTACCAATAGAGGTTAGATTTTTCGGAAATGTGACAGCTTCTAGTGAACTGCACCCCGAAAAAGCACCCGAATCTATTTGCGTCACCGTGTCAGGAATGGTTAAAACAGCAAGCGTCTGATTGTCAGCAAATGCCTCTGCACCAATTCTGGTAACCTTTGCCGGGATCGAAACACTTTTATTTTTTCCTGTATATTTTACTAACAGAGTTCCATCCATCTGAAATTCCTGATTCGTTTCACTTGCACTGATATTCGGAACCGGAATCTGTGTCAAGATTACAGACATCATGAGCAAAACAATTCCCGTAGCTTTGAAAAACGGTTGTCTGTTATTCACAGACAACCTATTTTTTTTACTTCTCATATTCATGACCATGCCTCTCTTGCACTCAGGGCGTGTGGGCCCTGGCGCAAAGTTGTGCGTGACGTTTTGATTTTAAATCCATTATGCTAATTTTGTATTGATTATTACTTTGTCTTTTTTCACAAACAGAACCATTGAAATACATGCAAGTCCAATTGCCAAAAACCATTTCGGATGGATTCCATCCCCTGTAGTTGGCGATGAATCCAGTGTTCCTTCGCTCAGGTTCGCAGTATCAACATAAATCGTATACGGTGAAAAATGTGTTGCAGTAAAGGTAACACAGGCAACGCCGTCAATGGTTTTAAAGGTTGGCTGTAATTTATCAAGTTGACCATCGACTACACCAGCCACTTTATTATTTCCGGCATACTCAATTAATTCATCTGGAATCGGCAAAGTAATATCAATGGAAATTCCTTCTGTATTCGTAATCTTAGTCGTTCCTGTTGAATCATACAAACTGATATCCATCGGGAAATACTTAATATTCTCTAGTGTTTCTGCATCTGCGAGGAGTGCTGCTTCGATTGCCGCTTGTGCTTCTGTACTCTCAATGACCTTAATGACATAATTGTCCGTAGAGCCTTTCACGACTGCTGAAGCCACATCTGTATTGGAAAATCCAGGTTTTGTGATAGAGATAACCGTTCCACTACTGCTCGTTGCCTGAGTACGATTGCCACTTGTGGATCCCGATGAAGCTCTCACTGTATTGTTAGAAGTAGCCGTTGTTTTGGTAGCCGTTGCCACTTTGTAATTTGCAACAATGGCAACATCATTTTTCGGCATTGCAAACGTCGTGGAGGCATTCGTTACATTGGTAAATCCAACCCCATTGGAAGTTGACGTCCATTTGTCAAACACTTTCCCATCTGAAGTTGCATAGGCATTGACACTTACAATTGCTCCTGCAGTATAATATCCGGTTCCACTTCCACCGGTAACCGTTACACGATACCAGGTTTCTTTCGTATTACTGGTAGAATTACTACTTGTTGAGGTACCTGTGCCGGTACCTGTGCCGGTGCCTGTGCCCGTACCTCCGGTGCTGTTGCCAGATGTGGTTGCATTCAGTTTATAAAGGGCTACGATGACTGTATCTGTCGTAATATCCTTGTAACTCTTGCTCCAGCCTGTAAAGGTATAACCTGTTCTTGTTGGATTGGTCTCTGGTGGTTCTGCGTCCTCGCCTTCTTCTACGAATTGATCTGCTATGATTTCTGAACCATCAAAATTCAGAAAACTTACTTTGAATAATGTTCCTATAATTTCAGTATCAATATCATAGATGGTTGCATAGGTGTAAGCTGCGCTATCTTCATAGGTTCGAATCGTCCCCTGATGGGATGTAAATGCTTCTTTTGTAATCTGCACTTCTTTTCCAGGGATTGTAACCGTAAGCGCCTTCTGGTTGTCAGTAAATGCAAAATCAAGAATTTTATTCACAGAAGAAGGCAAAATAACACGCGACAGACTATCACAATTATTAAATGCATATTGTGGGATTGTTTTCAAATTTGTAGCCGCCGATAAGTCAACCGCTGTTAATTCATCACAATTCTTAAATGCTCCATCCTCTATCACGGATACCCGTGCTAAAAGGGGGTCTGACTCAACTGAAACCGTTCTTGGTTCGATCAAATCTCCTCTGGTTGATAATACCTGGACAATATTTAAACTGTTATCTGTATTTGTCGAATAAATAATTCCATTTACTGTCTGGTACTTCGCATTGCTTGTAATATTCTGCAGACTGGTACAGCCTGAAAACGGAGCTGTTCCGATGTCCGTACATGCCCCGATGTCTACACTTTCCAGTCTTTCACAGCTTTCAAATGCATAATCAGGAAAAGAATCAACATCTACCATAGAAATAGAAAGCAAACGGTCATTGCCCCAGATTGATTTCTCATACGTTTCATTTATTGAAGTATAATCCCCAATACTTCCACTAAATAATCCTGGTGTTCCCGTTGTTGTTCCAACCGTTTTGATAGTAGAATAAATACCATTTTTTGTGCTTGTTCCAATACTTCCGGTCAGGTAAGAAGTATTATTAAAATTTTCACGAGCATTCAAAAATCCACTTGCATCAATCGACTGAATCCCTGCTGGAATCGATAAATTCATCGTTGCATTGACAATCTGTGTTTCTGCTTCACTTAACATCTCCCAAGGCTGATCCGGGGTTTCTCCCTCAAGATATATTTTTTCATATTTATTCAGAATACTATAACTATCTTCAGCCACTTTATTCCTATAATCTGTACCATAAAGACGGAAATAATATTCATCCATTTTTAGGCAATAAGCAGAATTGTCAATATCAATTTCTTCATACTGTGGATAATCAATGAGTGTAACTTTTTGATTCGTATTATCTAACAGAATCGTTAGATTACTTGGTGCATTACTCTTATAACAGAATCTCTTTCCCGTATTACTATTGACATAGTTTGCTGGGTCTGTTGCAAATTCAAACGGTGCGTAGCCAACCACAATGTCTCCATGGAAGGTAAGTTCAGGCGATCCTGTTTCAAATGCACCAGACCCTATCGTAAATCCCGAATAGCTTGGTGGTGTATGAAAATTAACCTGGGTAAGTTTTGAACAATTACCAAATGCATCTGCTCCAACATTTGTTACTGAATTACCAATTGTTACAGATTCTAGATTTGCACAGCCATTAAATACATTGGCTGCAATCGTCGAAAGTGAGTCATCCTCAATCACTAAAGTCCTTAAATACTTTTTAACCAAATCTGAAAAACAGCCATCCAGAACTGTATTAATTTCATAAGTTCCAACCTTTGCTGGAATCACCAGGTCAATCGGAAGCGTACTTGTCTTATCAACTAACTCGCAAGAAACCAGTTCACCGTTTTGATTTGCAAGCAAAATGTATTTCCCATCACTGATTTCAAAATAATCAACACCACTTTTTTTGTAGACATAGGGAACCGTGATCGAAATTTTCGTATTCGCCGCCCAGGTGCTTATTCTCGGAAGCGCAGTCGTACCACTACTATTTAATTCCGGACCTCTAACATAAAATCCAGGTTTTACAACATCTTTAAACAGCGTTTTAGGATAGGATACTGTTCCACATGATCCACTTCCATTATCAGGAAATATAACGTTTTCAAGATTCATGCAACCCGTAAATGTGCCTCCTGGAATGACGACCTCGTTGCTAAGGCTTCCATATCCACTTGGCATAGTTACCTTTAGAAGATTACTTCTTCCTGCCAGGATAAAATCTTTAAAATTATCTTGCAATTCAAGTAATGGCGGGAACGTAAACTCTGTCAAATTACCCGTTGGTGCTGTTGTGAGTGCAAAACACGCCTTTCCAATTGCAGATATTTTAGATTCCCCAAAATTTATCGTTGATAATTTAGAGTCATTATGGAAACAATAGGCCCCTAGTTTTGAACCCGTCTGTAATAATAACGAAAAATCAACTGATGCCAAATTAGAACAGCCTGCAAATGCACCATACCCAATTGCTGACACATTGGTTGGCAAAGCAAGATTCTCAATTCCAGTCCCATAAAAAGCTTCTGCACCAATCCGAATTAATGCATTAGGGAATGTAACTGATCTCAATTGTACGCAATTTTTAAATGCAAGATTACCAATGTCCTCAACATTAACAAAAGAAACTGATTGTACAAAAGAGTTCTCGAAGGCTGAAGTTCCAATGTATTTTATTTCGTTTGGAAGAATCAAAGTTGTAACATTTTTGGTGTCTTTAAATGCATTATCTCCAATGGCAATAATTCCTGCATTACTAGTAACAAGAAAACCATTGGCATCTATCCCATAGGGTGATTGTTGCGTTCCTCCAGATACCAGGTAACTGTAGATATTATTCCCGCCACCGGCTTCCGTTGTCGCAATTGAATCAATTACGCTTGTCAGCTTAAATCCAGTTCCATAGGAAGACATATTCTCATCAAAATAATATATTTCTTTTTGTGTGGCTGATAAATAATCAGTGGTTGTGTTTGTTAAGTTACCTATCGTTTTCGTGTAGGTTGTTGGAGGTGTCGTAGGCGGCTGGGCTGTGGTATCACCAGCATCTATTTTTTCGTGGTAAGTAATATAATCTGCAGTATATTTATCGCATACTGTTTTGATGGTATTATATTCTGTCGGAAAGAACTTCTCAAAAAAAGAAACGTCTCCACTTGGAGAAGCTGTTTCTGGAATCGTTGTAACATCGATTGCAATCGTTTTCGTATCACTTGCATGAAGTGTATAAAAAGCTTCATACTCGGCTTGTGTCACTTTTACATATTCAGTATAAACATTAACAGGAAGTGTTACTTCATCCTGCTGGTATAAACTATTGTACTTGCTGACAACGCCTAAAGTAGTTCCATTAAAATTCTGATTATAAAATTTAAACTGCCAGTCGTATTTCCACTTTCCATCGCTCAATTGCCTAACTGTGTAGGCTGTTAAATCCGTTGTTGGTTCAGATCCATTTAGGGAATACGTCATTGCCTCTAAATCTGTAGCTGTTGGTGCAACATAATCATAATCTGTAGCTGCTTCAATTTCAGGTACTGGAATCGCAGCAATTCCGATTGCTGTCAGCATCAAAACAGCAGCCAGGCTCCTCCTGACTGTTTTCTTGAATTTTCTGCTCAACTTACTCTTAGACACTGCTTTTGCCATTGTAGTTCTCCTCTAAATCTGGATTATTCTTCAATTCGTCTTGCAACAATAACAAATCTGCCAT